>JAOZPW010000175.1:0-4560 GCA_029932545.1 Thermoanaerobaculales bacterium
GCTCCTAGCCTGTAAGAAAAACTCGGAAGATAGCTACAAAAAGGCTGCCCTACGCTCTCGAAACGTAGTCCCCGGTGCGGGTGTCGACCTTGACCTTCTCGCCTTGCTGAACGAAAAGCGGGACACGGACGACGGCGCCGCTGACCAGGGTTGCCGGCTTGTTGCCGCCCCCGGAAGTGTCGCCTCGAACGCCGGGGTCGGTTTCGACAATCTCCATCACGACGAAGTTCGGTGGCGTTACAACGATCGGGAAGCCATCCAACAGGGTCACCAGGCAGAGATCTTCCTCGATCAACCATCGAGTCGTGTCTCCGAGGAGCTCTTTCGAGGCGGTGAGCTGTTCGTAGGTCTCCAAATCCATAAAGGTCCAATCGGTACCGTCGTTGAAGAGATACTGCATTTCCGTATCGATGACATTGGCGCCCTCGACGGTGTCCGAGGCCTTCATCGTGATTTCGTTGACTCGCCCCGTACGGTAGTTCTTGAATTTGATCTTGGTGAAGGCTTGTCCCTTGCCCGGCTTGACGAAATCAGCATCGACGATGACACAGGGGTCGTTGCCCATCATGATCTTGAGTCCGACCTTGACCTGGTTCAAATTAAATGACGGCATTGTATTTTCTCCTTCTCACTTGCGCTCATCATACTCGAACTGCGAGACTCCCTGTCGTGGAAAGACATCGTTTCCCGTGGTCTACCGGCGACTGGCGTGGGCAGTTGGCCCATGCCGTGACGGATGTGGATGACCTTTTGGAGTTGGTCGGCCTCACGCGTGATGCGGTTGACCTGGGGCTTGATGCCGAGGAGGCTGCCCGCAATTTCCGGCTGAGGGTACCACGGGTCTTCGTTCAACGCATGCGGCGTGGTGATTCGTCTGACCCTCTGCTTCGCCAGGTGTTGCCGACCAATGGAGAAATGCAGCCGGTTCCGGGTTTCAATGTTGATCCGGTGGGGGAGGCTGGTGGAGGGTCAGCCGGCGGTGTACTGCACAAGTATCGGGGCAGAGCGTTGCTGGTCGTGACCGGCGCCTGCGCGGTCCACTGCCGCTATTGCTTCAGGCGCCACTATCCATACGGGAACGAGACGGTTCAGGGGCAGGGCCTCGACCAGGCCATCGCGGCTCTCGAAGCCGACCGGTCGATCAGCGAGGTCATTCTCAGTGGCGGTGACCCTCTGTCTCTTGCCGACGAGCCGTTGAACGAGCTGTGTGACGCGATCGAGGCTGTCTCTCACGTCCGTCGCCTCAGGTGGCACACCAGAACGCCGGTTGTCCTGCCGTCGCGGGTTGACAACGGTCTGTTGGGAGTTATTGCCGGGCGCAGAAAACCATTGACCATCGTGGTGCATGCCAACCATGCCCGGGAACTGTCCGAGGATGTTCGAATAGCCTGCAATGCCCTGGCTGAGGCCGGTGTTGTCCTGCTGAATCAGTCGGTTCTGCTTGCCGGTGTTAACGACAATGTCGAGAGCCTTGTCGCGTTGTCCGAGAGGCTGTTCGACTGTCGTGTTCTGCCCTACTACCTTCATCTTCTCGACAAGGTTGCAAGCGCGGCTCATTTCGAGGTTGGGGAAGATGAGGCCAGAAACTTGATGGCGGAAGTGGGGGCTCGGCTCCCGGGGTATCTGGTACCTCGGTTGGTCAGGGAAGTCGAAGGCGCCAGGGCGAAGGTGGTTGTGGGGCCGGATTTGCTCCCTGCTCCCTGTTCCCGAGAGGGGGAGAGGGGGGGAGCACGCCTTATATAAATTTTGAATTTTGAATTCTCAATTTTTAATTATCATCGCAAGGGGGCCGTACTCTCAAAGCGCGGAAACATCAACAGTCGTCTCATCCCTAAACCCGCGCGCCCTGTAATTAAGAATTAAGAATTCAAAATTGAGAATTAATCTTCCCCTCCAGGGGTGCCCCCTCTCCCCCTCATTCTCCCCCGGGGGGGAAGAATTCTCAGTTACGCTACACTGTCGGCGGGGGATTAATGACAGCAAACCTCGAACTCTGGTTGGTTCGCCATGGCGAAACAACCCGCAGCGTGGCCCGCGAAATTGCCGGGTGGAGTGATCCGCCCCTGACGGAAAGGGGACGACACCAGGCGAGGGCCCTGCGCCCCAAACTGGACGGCGAGGTTTTTGACGGCGTTTGGTGTTCGGATCTGCAGCGGGCGAAGACCACGGCTGCCTTGGCCTGGGGAGATGCTACCCCCGACTCTCGGCTGCGGGAGTTCAACTTCGGTGAGATGGAAGAGGCGCCATTCGAGACCATCGATCCGGGATTGGCCGCCAATGCCATGCGATTCAGGGATTTTCAGGCGCCGGGTGGGGAGAACAACGCCGTGTTCAGGTCCAGACTCGATGCCTTCCTCGAAGAGTTGCCGCCGGGTCGTCACCTGCTCTTCGTCCATGGTGGTGTCATCCGTTCGCTGGTGCAGGACCTGGGCATCGACCGGTTTGTCGCTACTTGCAGTGTCGTCGGAGTGAACTGGTCGGATCAACGCCTTTTGTTTGTCGACGAACCCGAGGAAGCTGAAACTCTGTTCAAGGGTTAGGAGAGTGGACCGGCCTGGCCCTCTGAGGTTCCCGATTTGGTAGAAGCTGCAAAAAGGGCCAATCCGGTCCACTCTCCTAGTTTTGCGCTTCGCGCAATTGGTTATTGATTATTATTCCTGAAAAGAGGCGAGAAGGAGACTGTGGGGCGCGGAGGCCTGGACCAACATGGATTTCTCGATCCTATTGCCCTACAGGCTCCTCGATAGCCACCACGAGCGATACCATCACTCCTCTATACCGGATTCGGCAGGTCTATGAACTCCACATCGAGGTTGAATTTTTGCATCAGGACGCGTCCCAATGCCTGAACGCCGAAGGTCTCGGTCGCGTAGTGGCCTGCCGCGAGATAGTGGACGCCGTCTTCCGCGGCCTGATGCATCACCCATTCGGTGGCCTCTCCGGTGATATAGGCATCGAGACCGGCGGTGACCGCCTGGTGGTACTCGTGTTCGGCCGCGCCGGTGACGATCCCGACTGAGCTGATCGTCCGCCGGTTTCCTTCGAAGATCTGGGGTTCGCGGTTGCAAACCACTGCGACGCTCTCGAAGAAGGTCTCTGCGTCGATCGCCTGATGGAACACGCCGCATACGCCGACCGACTGTCCGCTATGGTCACCGAATGGCTCCAGAGACTCAAGGCCTAGACGAGAGGCAAGTTGGGCGGCATTGCCCAACTCGGGATGACGATCGAGAGGTAAATGATAGGCCAGTAGAGAGATGTCGGCGTCGAGCAGCAGGCGCACTCTTTCCCTGAAGGAACCGACCAGGCGGGGCGGTTCGGCGCCATTCCACAGAATCCCGTGATGCACCAGGATTGCATCGGCTTCGTGATCGACGGCCCTCGTAAACAGGGCCCGTGAGGCTGAGACGGCGGTGACCACCTTGCGAACCTCATGCCTGCCTTCGACCTGAAGGCCGTTGGGACAATAGTCGCGAATGCCGTCGATCTCGAGCAGCGTGTCCAACTCGGCAACCAGTGATTCCAGTCTCATAGAACGATGGTAGCAGGGAGTAGGGAAGGATGAAGGATGAAGGATACCGGTAGTTCTACAATGGAGGGGTGAAAGATCTTCGGGCATGGTTTTGTCGGGCGGTACCCGTTGTCGTGATGTTGGTCTCCTGGGTAGGTTGTCGGGCGGAGGTCCCTGCCAAGCCGTTGCCCTTGCGGGTTCATGTGATTGTCGCAGGCGATGCCGATCAGGAATGGAACCAGGGTGGGGCTGCGATCGAGCAACTCCTGAAGGAGACCTTCGGCGCGGTGACCACATCGGCGCGGGTCCACACAGCCCGGGAGAAGTTGTCGGCCCTTGAAGCGGCCGGACGGCACGAGCTGGAGGTCGTCCTCTGTTTCGGTTCCGGATTCGAGCGGCCTGTGCAGGCGGTAGCGCCCCGGTTTCCACGGACGGCCTTTGTGCTCGATCACGGTGATTTTCTCGGGCCCAATGTCGCCCGGATCGAGTTTCTTTTTGGTGGTGCAGCCTACCTTGGTGGTGTAGTTGCCGCGGTCGTAGGAGGATCGATCGTCGGTATCGTGGGCCCGGGGAGTGGCCCGGGGATGGGCGATATCGAGGCGGGCTTCGAACAGGGTTTCAGGTGCCGATATCCCTGGGGCCGGGTCGAGTTAACGGCTGGGGCTGGAGGCATTGAGACCCTGCCGGACGCAGGAGTGAAAATTGCACTATGGTCGGTGGGCTCACCAAACCCAGGGGTATTGGCGGTCGCCGAGGCTTCCGGCGTGCGTTTGGTGACGATCGGACGGTCGCGACAGGTTTTCTCCAGCAATATGGTCATCGCGGCGATCATCGCTGATGTGCCCGAGGCCATCAGGCGGATTGTTGCTGATGTTGTTGACGATACTTTCACCGGGAAGGTCTATGCCTTCGACCTGGGTTCGGGTGTTGTCGATTTGAGGCTTCATCCCTCCCTCGCAGAAATCGAGGAACTTGATGATGCTCTGGATCAAGCTCGTGATGCAGTCAACGCCGGGATGGTGGAAGTTGAGTCGTTGGGGCTTTAAGGC
>JAOZPW010000175.1:4660-8436 GCA_029932545.1 Thermoanaerobaculales bacterium
GCCGGGCCGCTGGTAGACGGGGCAATTAATTCTCAATTTTGAATTCTGAATTCTTAATTGGGGAACGCGCGGGTTTGGGAATGAGACGGCTGTCAGCTGTCGGCTGTCAGAGAGGCGACCGTGGCTTCAAGCCTTGCCAGGCGGTCTTCGAGGTCGGTGACTCTTTGGGCCAGCGACGGTCCTCGGGTTTCTTCATCTATCGAGGCCAGGCTGGCCTCGTCGGGAGTTCCCCCGACCAGGTGCATCCACCGGGCCTCGTTCTGGCCGGACCGGCGGTCCAGCAGGACCGTCAGAGGTTCGTCGCCCTGGCGCAGGCCGTCCAGGGTGGTTTCGACTTCGTGGTTATCGGCAAAATGGTGCATGCGCTCGGCCCGGTTTCGAATCGCCCCGGTGGTTTGGGGGCCGCGAAGGAGCAAGAGGCACATCACCGCGTGGGTTGGTCCGTCCAGTGCCCATTGTCGTCTGAGGGCGTGCCGCCAGCGCTCAGCGCGGGCGCCACTGACCGGCCAGACCAATACCTCCTGATGGAGGCGATCCAGGGCGGCCCGTACGTCAGCCTCGGAGAGCTGCATCAGCGGCGATCGGCTACTTTTCTGGTTGCACGCGGCTACCAGGGCTTTGAGCGTCAGGGGGTAGGCGTCGGGCGTTGTCTGTTCTTTTTCCAGCAGACAGCCCAGTACTCGGATCTCGACGGGGTCCAACTCACGGGGAAGACGCATGGCAAGCCTCCAAAAGGCGATCTTAACCCAGGTTCCCAGTCTTTCAGCGTTACCGCTATACTTCCCCCATGGCTGACAAAGTGTTTGAACCTGCGTGTTCACGGTGCAATGACACCGGATGGGAACTGATGGAAACCGAGGGCCGGGAGTTCGTTCGGCGGTGCGAGTGTGCCGAGGGCCACCGGCGGGAGCGGCTGCTCGAAAAGGCGGGCGTTCCGGGGCGATACCGGCACTGTACGCTGGAGGGGTTCCAAGTTTGGAATCCTGACGACCCGACTCTGGCCCGGGCGTTGCGCGGGATTCAGGAATTTGTCGACCTGTGGCCGGAGAGCGACAAGGGCCTGCTGCTGATGGGACCGGTCGGTACCGGCAAGACCCATCTGGCGGTTGCGACCCTCCAGGAGTTGATCACCGGCAAAGGGGTTCAGGCCAGGTTCCAGGACTTCACGTCGCTGGTCCTTGAAATCCAGATGACCTTCGACACTCCGGGGGCGCAACGGGAGTTGATGCGGCCCTTGATCTCTGCCGACCTCCTGGTTCTTGATGAGTTGGGAGCGGGCAAGGTAACACCCTGGGTGATGGACCTTCTCTACTACCTGGTCAATTCGCGCTATGTCGAGGGACGGAAAACGATTTTTACGACAAACTATTCGGACTTCGGTACCGGGGGGCAGGAGACCTTGACGGACCGCGTCTCGGCTCGAATCCGGTCGCGTCTGTACGAGATGTGCCGGCGTATCGAATTGCGAGGATCGGATTACCGCAAGCAGCGCCTGGCTGATCACAGCGAGCGGCGGACGCCGTGAAGGAGCTCTCAGCTCTCAGCGATCAGCTATCAGCTCTCGGCCGTTTGCAAAAGGCCACAACAAGAGTAGCCACAAAAAGGCACAAAGAGGCACAAAAAGGGGAGAGGAAATGCCTGACTTCTCTCCTTGCAGCGGTGTTGTTCCTCGGTCTGGGAGGCTGTGCGACGACGACCTCCAGTCCTCCCGCCCAGGCGCCACGGCCCACGCCGACGCCGCAGGCCACCGTGACCCCGACGCCCACTCCACAGCCTTCTCCGACTGCCGTTCCGACGGTGCCGCCGCCGGCGATGGTTCCGACTGATGATCTCCAGGAACCGTTGATTCGGGTCATGCTGGAAAAGACCTCGAAGCCGGTGACGCTGCCCGAGCCGGGCCGGGCATGGCGGGTGAGTGCCGATCAACAGTCCCAATGGTTGTGGGGTCCGCTGACCATCTCGAGTACCTCGGGGCAGAGCTGGTACCAAATTGGTGCCTTTGGAAGTGACTTGGCAGCCGATCAAGCCGAGGCCAAGCTCCATCAGGTCTTTGGGGAGAGCATCGATGTTGAGAGGCTCTCGGAGGTCGGTGGTCTCAATCGGGTCCGGATGCGGTGGGTCTCGGCCCAACCGTTGGGTCCGAAGTCAGCCCTGGCCCAGGCCGGCTTCCTCGATGCGTTTGCAGTTGCCGGCGGCGGGAAGGTCCGGGTCGAGGGCCAGGGAGGCGCAGTCGTATCTGAGGGGGAGATCCTTCTTGAACCTGCCGGGGCCTATTCGGCGGCGGTGGGGCACAGTCGCTACCGAGGGCGTTTCCGGGTCCGACCGTCAGTTGCCGACAAGGTGCTCGTGATCAACGAGCTCAATCTCGAACGTTACCTGCGAGGGGTGGTTCCCGGCGAGATGGGGCCGTCGGCTTTTCCCCAACTCGATGCGCTCAAGGCCCAGACGGTGGCGGCGCGGACCTATGCAGTGGCCCATCTCGGGGACCACGACGACGAGGGCTACGACATCTGCGACACGCCGGCATGTCAGGTCTACCACGGTGTTGGTATCGAGCACTCCTTGACCAATCGCGCCATCGATGAGACCTCCGGCCTGATTGCCGTTTTTGACGGGCAACCGATTGATGCAATGTATTCATCGACATGCGGCGGCCATACGGAGGATGCATCGGAGCTCTTCTCCGGAAGAGCTCAGCCCTATCTCAAGGGTGTGCCGTGTTCGTGGGAGCGGGAACTCATACTGGTTGGTGAGGATCTCGTGGGTGTCGAAGGCCGCGCGCAAGAGGGGAGTGACTGGCGGTCGGTGACGGCTTTTGGGGCCGGGGTCGCTCACAGGGTGTTGGCTCTGGATGCCGATGCCTCTCCCGAGGCCATCCTCCGGGCGGTTGGTCAGATGATGGGGCATGGGGTTGCCTCGGGGGAGGTGGCTGATGTCGAGGCATTCTCGAAGAAGCTGCTGGAGGTCTCGGGCTTGAGTCGTGCAGCCGAGGTCTTGAGTCCGGAGTCGGCTGCGGTCGAGGATCTGCTGTTTCTTGCCGATCTTTATAAGAAACCCCTGGACCCTCCGATTGATGGATTGGCGGGACCGTGGCCGGCGGCTGCGGCCCTGGCATGCCTCGAGATGGGGGGCGCCATTTCCCGAGATCGGGGCGAGGCGGTACCGCGTCCTGGCGGCGTCGGAATCTTTCCCCGGAGAGCCGAAGCGTCGGAGTCTCTGCCACGGACCATGCCCCTGTGGGAGCGGTGGCGTGGGGGTTACCGGCAGACCGGTGAGGCGAGTGTTCGTCCGGGAACCCAGTTGGAACGCCTGCGCAGGAGCGATAAGGTTGTGGCTCTTGTGATTCGTCGTTCCGGAGGTGCCGACGAGGCCGATCGACGCTCCGCCTGGCGGGAGTGGATCCGGGAGAAACCCTGGACCGAGTTGGCCGATCGGCTGGGCATCCCCGATCTTGAGCGTTTGGAGATCACGCGGCGCACCGACTTCGGCCGGGTGGTCGGCCTGGCGGCCATCGGTCGTTCGGGGCAGCGCAAGGAGTGGTCAGGCTTCGACGTACGTCGTGCCCTCGATCTCCCGGAGACGCTCTTTACGGTCCAGGTCGCCGGGTGGGACGCCAGCAAGGTTGCCAGGTTCCTGGGTCGTGGCTGGGGCCACGGTGTCGGCATGTGCCAGAACGGCGCCTACGGCATGGCCCGCTCCGGCATGACCTTCGACCGCATCCTGAAGCACTACTACTCGGGCATTGAGTTGAGGGTGTGGCAGGCGGCGCAATGAGC
>JAOZPW010000176.1 GCA_029932545.1 Thermoanaerobaculales bacterium
GAAACGGAGTCCTCATGAATCAGAAGATGCTCGTCCTGGCGCTCCTCTTCGTCCTCGCCGCTGGAGGCGTTATTGCCGCTGACCTTACTATTCCCCCATCGGATGGCCCATTTCCGGTGACGGTGCTGGTCTACATGCTTGATATCGACGAAATCGACTCCTCCCAGCAGACCTTCACCGCCAACGTCTTTCTGAAATATGAATGGAACGACCCCCGCCTGGCGCATGAGGGTGACGGACCGGTCATCAAGGCCACGGACGAGATATGGCATCCTCATCTGCAGATACTCAACCAGCAGAAACTATGGAAGACCTTTGACGAACATTTTGAGGTCT
The DNA here is from genome assembly GCA_029932545.1 of Thermoanaerobaculales bacterium. GTDB lineage: Bacteria > Acidobacteriota > Thermoanaerobaculia > Thermoanaerobaculales > Sulfomarinibacteraceae > DAOWGJ01. The sequence goes on from JAOZPW010000176.1 coordinate 337, forward strand.
TTCCCGATGGACATGTGCGTTATCGCCAGAGGGTGTGGGGCGATTTCTCCCAGCCGATGGATTTGCGTGACTACCCGGCCGATGACCAGGTCTTGACCGTGCAGCTGGTTTCGACCGGGCACACGCCGGATCAGGTCGAGTTGGTAGCATCAACCGAAGCTGTACACGCCATCTCGGACAGTCTGTCGGTCACCGATTTTGATATCACCGGATCGGAGGTTGTGGTGGAGCCCTACAGCCCGATGGACTCGGGTCGTGGCGTTGCCTCCATCCGCAGCAGCTTCTTCGCCAACCGCAAGGTCGGCTATTTCATCGTCAAGGTGATCATTCCGTTGATCCTGATCGTGATGATGTCGTGGGCCGTCTTCTGGATAGACCCGGTGGAGGGCGGCACCCAGATCGGTGTTGCTACGACAACCATGCTGACCCTGATCGCTTTCCGTTTCGCCATCGACACCAGCCTGCCCAAGATCTCCTACCTGACCCGGTTGGATACCTTTGTCATGGCCTCAACGGTGTTGGTTTTCTTGAGTTTGTTCGAAGTGGTCATTACATCTCGTCTGGCCAAAACCGGCCGTCATGAAAGGGCCATGCGATTGGATCAGTGGTCGCGCTTGATCTTCCCTGGGGCCTTTGTGGCATTGACGGTTCTGGCTCTGACGTGAGCGTTTTGGAGAGGTCTATGCGACACATGACAACCGTTTTCAGCCTGATTCTTTGCCTGAGCCTGAGTGCTTGCACCATCGTGAGACTCAAACAGGATCTCGACCTCATGGAGCACAAGGGCACAGTGCTGGGCCGGGTGATGACACCTTCCGGCGGCACTGACGGCGTGTATGCCGTGCTGTACGAGGTTAGTGAAACCGGGCCCGAAGTGGTCAGCGTCGACAGTCTGAGTACCGCCATTTCGACCTTTGGTTTCGTGCTTGATACTGAGCGCCGCTACACAGTTGCCGCATTTCATGACCTCAACGGGGACCTCGAGCGGAACCCTGGCGAGCCTGCGGGCATGCTCGGAGTGCCGGGATCATTGACCATCCGACCTGGAGAAAGACTCGACGGTCAGGACATCGAGCTCAGCTCCGATGCATCAATGCCGGCTGGTTACAATCTGGACCTCCAGGGTATCAGTCTTGAGACGCTGCAGGATCTGCCCCTGATTGCTGGGGAGGTCGTATCGCTTGATACCCCCATCTTCGGGCAGGAGTACGCCGAGGACGGCATGTGGCAATCGAACGAGGCCTGGAAAACAGTTGGCGCCGGCGTCTACTTCCTCGAGGAGTACGATCCGGCCAAGATCCCGGTATTGTTCGTGCACGGGGTCGGGGGGTCGCCGACGGATTTTCGTGCCATCATCGGAAGCCTCGATTGGGAGAGCTACCAGCCGTGGGTCTTTCATTACCCATCCGGGGCGCGTCTTCTCCCGGTGGCCCGGGTTCTCAAGGGGCTGGTCGACGGCCTCCAGCATGAGTTTGGCTTCGACACTTTGTTTGTCACGGCTCACAGTATGGGAGGCCTGGTTGCGCGCTCGTTCGTGCTGCAAACCGGCGAAGATGAGCTGCCCGATTACGTCAAGTTTTTTGTCTCATTCTCCACTCCGTACAATGGGCATGAGGCCGCTGCGAAGGGTGTCAAATACATGCCCATTCAGGTACCTTCCTGGCTCGATATCCAGCCGGACAGTGATTTCCTGAAATCCCTCCGTCAGCCGCTCCCCGAAGGTGTTTCCTTCTATCTTGTATTCGGCTTTGATTCCGACGGCATCAACCTGATCATGCCTTACAGCAGTGACAGTGTTGTGTCGGTCGGTAGCCAACTGGCCCCTTTCGCTCAGGAAGAGGCCGTACGCATCTTTGGATATGACCTCGACCACGAAGAGATCCTCGCCGACGAAACCGTACTGGATCGCTACGGATCGATTCTGGACCGGCGGGCCGCCGAACTCGGTGGTGGGGACCATGCCGACTGAAAGACGATAGCTGACGGTTCCGGCTTTGCGCGTGCCATCCGGTCGACGGAGGGGTTTGAGGGCGCCTCCCGAAAGAATGTATTCGACTCATTTGGCCGCGGCTGGTGGCGCACTGTATGATTGCCCGATGTCGTATTTCTCGCATTCATGGCTTCCGTTCATCTACCAATACGGATTGGGCGGCATCATCTTTATCATCGGAATTGTGCTGACCCTCAAGGCGGGTTCCTTTTCGCCAAGGACCAATGCGAAGCACAAGAAATGGCTCAGCATTTTGATCCTTGGTTTTGTCTGGTACCTGGTCATGCATGGCGCCTGGATTCTGGCCGCGCTGGGTCATGAAGGCTGGGCGGTTGCAGGTGGGGTTGTGGTGATGGTACTTGCGGTCATAACAACCTGGTTGACATTTCATCGTTCGAGGGGAGCCGTTTGATGGATGGCGTGACAACCTTCCACAGCATCGGAAGTTCCCTCGACTGGATCGTCATGATCGTTTACTTCGCCGCGATCATGCTCTTCGGCAGCTACTTCGGGCGGTACACCAAATCGACCTCAGACTTTTTCTTTGGAGGTCGGCGTTTCGCCTGGTGGCTGATCACGATGTCGATTGTGGCGACCGGAGTCGGGAGCCACAGTTTCGTCAAGTATTCGGCCAAGGGGTTTGAGCACGGGATGTCCTCGTCGATCACCTATCTCAATGACTGGTTCATCTTCCCCTTCTTCCTGTTCGGGTGGCTGCCGATTATCGTCTATTCCAGAGTGCGGTCGATTCCGGAGTACTTCGAGAAACGATTCAGCCCCTCAGCTCGTTTTCTGGCCACCATCTTGTTGCTGCTGTACATGGTCGGCTATATCGGGATTGGGTTTTTGACCCTCGGCAAGGCCTTGATCCCCATGCTGCCGGAGGCCTTCCACCTGGGGGGCTTGACGCTTCCGGTGACGCTGATGGGCGCCATCATCGTCGTCGCTATCGTCACCGGCATCTACATCACCTTCGGCGGTCAGACCGCGGTGATCTTTACCGATTTGGCGCAGGGTGCGATTCTCCTCTTCGCCGGTTTGATGCTCTTTGGGCTTGGGCTGGTCTATCTCGGCGGTTTTCACCATTTCTGGGATCTTTTGCCGGTCGGTTGGCGATTGCCCTTCCCCGATTTTAATAAGCCCCCGGATTTCAATTTTGCCGGAATCTTCTGGCAGGACGGCATCGCGGGAACCATAGGATTTCTCTTTCTCAATCAGGGCCTGATCATGCGGTTCATGGCCTGCAAGAACGTCGATGAGGGTCGCAAGGCTGCGGCGGTCAACGTCCTACTGGTCATGCCGTTGTCGGCGATCGTTGTCGGTGGCGCCGGTTGGATTGGGAAGGCCATCAGCGTGGCCCACCCCAATGTCCTTGCGCCCAATACCTCACCGGACCAGGTTTTTGTCGTGGTTGCGAATATCATCGCCAGTCCGGGGGTCTTCGGCTTCGTCATGGCTGCTCTGGTTGCCGCCCTGATGAGTACCGTCGATACATTGATCAACGCAACGGCCGCCATTTTCATCAATGATATCTACCGGCCGGTCAAGCGGTTCTTGAAGGAGCGCAAGGTCACCACCCGGCAGCGGGATCGGGAAGAACTCTTCGCCGCAAGGGTTGCCTCGGTGGGCATCACGATTCTTGGCGTTGTGGCGGTTTTGGCCTTTAAGAATTTTCCAACGGTGTACGAGGCCCACGGATATTTTCACTCGACCTTGACACCACCCCTTGCGGTGGCCGTGTTTTTGGGGATCTTTTGGAAGAGGTTTACCCCGGCTGCAGTTATTGCGACTTTTCTCGGTGGTGTAGCACTGATGATTCTGGGCGCCCGGTATCCGGGGATTCTGATCGCTCCCTTCGACCACGGTATCGCTATGAATCCTGATCATCCGTTTTCCTACATCAGGGCGCTTTACAACACTGTGGTTTGTTCGGGCGTCGGGGTCCTGACGGTGTGGACGACGGGTTGGCAGCGGGGTGTTGCTGCAAGGGTCAAGGATCGAACAAAGATCCTTGTTGCTCTCACTGCTGTAGGGGTGCTGTCATTCCTGGTTGTCGCAATGGGCTGGGGGAGCTTTGAGGTGGAGATCCTCGCGGCAGCACTGGTGGTTGTCGTCATTCCCTTGGTGGTGACCGCAACGACGTCTTATGACGAAGAAGAGAATACACGTGGTCTGACGGTTTGGTCGATTGATGCGGCCAAGCGGATGTTCAAGGGGGGCAGAACACCTAACGAATTCGGCGGTGAGCCGGTACCCGTTTCGTGGAAACTGATTGATGATGACGGCGAGGGCAGGATTTACCTCTCGGCCGAGGATATGGAGACGCTGGAGGCTTCGCCGGGTGATTTGGTGTATCTGTGCGATCGTCGTGGCTGGCTGGGTGGACTGAAGTCCATTCACTCCGTATTTGGAGAGCCTCATGACGAGCCCGGCGTGGTGTTCGTCAATGAGGACCAAGTCGAGCATGGTCTGTTTGCCGAGGGAAGGCCCCTCGTCGCCACCAAGGAGATGTAGGGGGAAGCTATCAGTTATCAGTGTTGGCGTTTGCAGGATTGAAAAAACACGAAGAGGTTCTTCCGTTGGCGAAGCCAACAATGCAACCATAAGAAAAACACCGCCATTTGGCGGTGTTTATTCTTATGGTTGCGGGGATAGGATTTGCCGTCGTTTCGAACGACACGAAGACTATCCGCACCGCAAAGAAATAGACGGCGCGTGAGCGCCGCCTATGATTTGCATGGTTCACGCCGGGTCGCCCCTGCGGGCCAGCCCGCCGCGTGTTGCCACGATCATTCTGATCATTGCAACTGGTACCAACCAAACGAAAAACGCCGCCCGATGGGCGGCGATTATCGATTGGTTGCGGGGATAGGATTTGAACCTATGACCTTTGGGTTATGAGCCCAACGAGCTACCGGACTGCTCCACCCCGCGTCAAGGGAGCCGGAGTATAGGTTCGGCCTCGTCCTCTGTCAAGCCCTCCAAAAGCGGCGGCGGGGTGGGGGTGGCCAATACGATCACTTCTTCTCCCGACCCTATCCAGCCGAGGTCGTGACGAGCCAGAGACTCGACGGCCTCGGGGTCTGTCGAGACTGCATCGATCGTTGCCTCCAGATTCTCGATTTGTCGCTGAAGCTGTATGCGTTCCTCTTCCAAACGCCGTTTTTCAGCCTTGGCTGTCGACAGGTTGGCAAAGCCCTGGGTGACGATGCTCGACAACATTCCCAGGGCCGCGATGATGGCCAACGCGACCAGGATCAGGGGGAGTCGCTTGATCGGAGGCTTAGCCTGCATGGCTCACCGGCGTTCCCCCGGCAGGGAACAGGGATTAGGGGTCAGGGAACAGGGAGCAGAACTCAGGGACCATGCACCCTGCATCCTGCATCCTGCACCCAGCATTCTTGATCTTGCATCCTGCATCCCAGTTTTCCTGTCGGCAGCTGTTGTCCTGTGCTGGCGCTTTACCGCTTGAGTACTCCAGCCCCTTTGAAACGTGCAGTATCGTCGAGTTCTTCTTCGATCCTCAAGAGTTGGTTGTACTTGGCGATTCGATCGGTCCGGCTGGCACTGCCGGTCTTGATCTGTCCGGTATTGAGTGCGACGGCCAGGTCAGCAATGGTGGTGTCTTCGGTCTCACCGGAACGGTGGGAGATCACGGTGGTCCAACCGTTGTTGTGAGTGAGATTGATTGCGTCGATCGTCTCCGACAGGGTACCGATCTGGTTGAGTTTGATCAGCACGGAGTTGGCAATGCCCTCTCGGATACCGCGGGAGATGATTTCCGGATTAGTAACAAAGATGTCGTCGCCGACCAGTTGGATCTGGCTTCCCAGTCGATCGGCCTGGATCTTCCATCCGTCCCAGTCGCTCTCGGCAAGGCCGTCTTCGATCGACACGATGGGGAAGTCGTTGACCAACTCCTCGAACATGCCGACCATGTCGTCGGCACTGAGTCCGTTCCGTCCTTCTCCGGTCAGATTATAAGTGCCGCCTGAGAAGAACTCTGAGGCGGCAACGTCCATTGCAAGGCCGATCTGGTCACCGGGCACGAATCCCGCCTTTTCGATGGCCTCCATGATCAATTCGAGCGCAGCCCTGTTGGAGGCCAGGTTGGGGGCGAAACCACCCTCGTCGCCGACTGAGGTTGCCAGACCCCGATCATGCAGGACCTTTTTGAGTGTGTGAAAGACCTGGACACCGGCGCGCAATGACTCCGAAAAGCTCGTAAAGCCCAGCGGCATTACCATGAATTCCTGGAAGTCCACCGAGTTGTCAGCGTGGGCGCCGCCATTGAGGATATTCATCATCGGCACCGGAAGGTCGCGAGCGCCGCAGCCGCCGAGGTATTGGTAGAGCGGCAGTCCGCAGGCCTCCGAGGCTGCCCGGGCTGTTGCCACGGATACGGCCAGCATGGCGTTGGCCCCCATGTTCTCTTTGGTGTCGGTGCCGTCGGCCTCGATCAGCGCCTGATCGACCCCCAACTGGTCCCGGGCGTCCAACTCTTCGACCGCGTCGGCCAGGGGGCCGTTGACATGTTTGACGGCCTTGAGCACACCCTTGCCCAGGTAACGGTCCTTGTCTCCATCTCTGAGTTCCAGCGCCTCGCGGGACCCGGTCGATGCTCCGGATGGCACAATTGCCCGGCCGACGACTCCCGAGGAGAGAATGACCTCTGCTTCAACAGTGGGGTTACCCCGAGAATCCAGAACCTCACGGCCGATGACATAATCGATATCGAACATAGCTATAGCCTCCTATTGGTGAACATTTGTTTGGCCTGGTGCATCATTTGGCGCATCTCTTCGCCGGTGCGTCCCTCTGCATACAGGCGGAATTTCTTTTCCGTTCCGGCTTGACGAATTAGAAGCCAGGCGCCACCCTCAAACGTCAATTTAAGGCCGTCTCGGCGATCCACGGCGATGACCCGGCGACCACCCAACTCGGTCCAATTCTTCCGGCATCGACGCTGGAGGACCTTCCTGCGGCCTTCGGTCAAAGGTAACTGGGTCCTTCTGAAAAAATAGTGTCCGACTCGTTTCTCCAGTGCCTCAACGAGTTCGGAGATGGTCTTGCCCTCGACTGCCGCCATCTCGACGGTCAGGAGGCACGCCAGAAGGCCGTCCCGCTCGGGGAGGTGTTTGCCCCATGCCAGACCTGCGCTTTCCTCGCCGGCGAACTCCAGAGTCCCATCGACCAACATCGGCCCGAAACTCTTGAAACCGATCGGAGTCTCGATGATTTCCAGATCGTGTGATTGAGCGACAGCGTCGATCAGGGTCGATGTTGCCAGAGAACGACCGACGCCGCCCGTAAGGCCTCGTCGCCGGGCCAGATAGTCCAGGATCAGTGCGATCAAATGACTTGAATCACACATCTTTGCACCATAATCCAGGATCCCGAATCGGTCACCGTCCCCATCGGTTGCCAGGCCCAAATGGGCGCTTTTCCGACGCATCATGTCCCGTAAACGGCCCAGGTTGACCGACGAACAGTTGGGTGCGTAGCCACCGAAGAAGGGGTCGCGGGTGTTGTGGATGATCGTTGCATCCAGCGAGTTTTCCAGCAGGATGTGGTCCAGGTATTCGCGGGTCGAACCGTAGAGCGGATCAACCACCAGGCGAAGCCCACTTCGACGAATGGCCTCCCAGTCAATCAAGCCCTGGAGTTGTTCCAGATATGCGGGTTTTGGGTCGTGTTCAGTCTGGAGACGACTGTCGGGGAGGAAAATATCATCCCAGTTTCTCTCCAGCTCCCGGTATCGGACCTCGATCGGGGTGGTGAATTCTGTAGGGGCCAGATTACCGTCTTTGGTGTAGATCTTGAGGCCGTTGTACTCCGGAGCGTTGTGGGAGCCTGTGAACATCAGGCCAGCGGCGGCGGCGCGTCTGCGGACAGCATCGGCCAGAACGGGAGACGGACAATCCCGAGTGACGATCTCTACCGAAGCACCGCTCGAGGTCAGGATCTTTGCGGCGGTCACGGCAAATTTCTCCGACAACATCCTTGTGTCGTAGCCGACAAGAAATGGGCCATCCACCGGTCCTTGGGAGCGCATTGTGTCCAGAAGGGCCTGGGTGACGATCCTGACTTTTCGT
>JAOZPW010000177.1 GCA_029932545.1 Thermoanaerobaculales bacterium
CGAAGGTGTTGACGCTGCGGTCGAGGAGTCGAAGGAGATGGCTGCAGCCCGTCGAGAGATCGCTCGTCTTGAAGAGCAGATGAAAGCTCTCGATAATGCCTCTGGAGAACGCCAAAAGGCCAATATGTACACCGGGGCAGGACCGCAGTACCGGCCGCCCGGAGTCAGCGATCCACTTGATACGCAAATGGAAAAGGTCCAAGGTGAATTGCAGGCCGCCAAGGAAAAGGCCAAGGCCCTTGAGAGAAAGGCCAGACGGGAACGAGCCACCAATCCGCCGAGGCCGTCCCCTTCCGAATCGGGAGGGTAAATCGGAATCTTGGGAGACCGGTCACGGGGAGCCGTGACTCCGGCAATCCGCTGCACCGCAGCCCCAGTTTCGGTTGAGCAGCTGGCTTTGGATTTCCTGGCACGGGGACTGTCTGTCGAGTTTGAAGTGACCGGGGGCAGCATGGCGCCCTTCATCAGGGACAATGATGTTGTCACGGTCATGCCGATTGATGGGGAAGGAGTCGGCGTTGGAGACGTCGTCGTGTGGTCCCGCGGAAATAATCGCCTCGTGGTACATAGAGTTGTCGCCTCTAGGGGCATTGGAATCACGACCCGGGGAGACGCCATGAGGCTTCCGGATGAGCGCCTCTCTTCCGAGCGCTTGGTCGGCAAGGTCACGGGCATACACCGCGATGGGTTACCTCTCAAGTGGGGATTGGGGTCGGAGCGACTGGTATTGGGTTGGCTTTCTCGGCTGGGGCTGCTGCGAATAATCCTCAGGGCGGCTTCGAAGCTAGGAGCGCGTCGGTCAGCTGAGCAACTGATCGATCAGGTCGGCTGCGGAGGGATCCGGCCGGCAGTGGATCTCAAAGGCGGGAATGGTCTCAACGAGGTCGTGGCAAAAAGTGAGGGTTTTTTCAAGGGCCGGGCGGTCGAACCAGAGGATTGACGAGGTTGGCATCAACTGCTTGAGGGCTGAGGCCGGAGAGATCGGCCGGATGCAGTTTTTTGAGCCATGATGAATGAAAGCCAGTGCCTTGAGTGCAACATCACCATATGCCGCAACTTGCCCTTCGCCGGCCCATGGTGTGCCGAAGAAGCGGAAGGCGCCGTCGATTTCTCGAACGACGATCCGGTCGTCACTCAGGCCCCTGATACCGGACACATCCTTCCACTGCCTCATCAAGGTCGTCTTTCCGGCGCCGGACCGGCCGGCACAGAAGACTCCGATGTCACCACGGGCGATTCCAGCCGCATGGACAATGAGACCGCGGTGGGCCGAGAAACGAAACATGGCCAGGATCTGATCCAGCGGATAATGAACCGGGTTGGCGATCCGGTTATTCTCAGTGATCATCAGAGAACTACAGTGAACAGTCACCCGGTCAAAATTCTCGGAAAGCTGGGCGGTCCAGAGGAATCCTGGGTCTTTGCGATAGGGAAAGTAGATTCCGATGCCGTTCTCGAGCCGGTATGCGGTCCATGCCTCCCCGGTATCAAAGAGAATCTCCTGTGAGCTCCAGTCAGGCGCGGGCTCGGCGGAGATCATGACATCCATCAACAGATCAGACGGAAGCTCGGCATTAAGGAAAGGGCGGTAGAGTGCATCGGGATGCTCCACCTCGTAGCCGGGCTCTGATCGCACGGAGAATCGAAGGCCGGCGATCGAAAGGCTGAAGGACTCGATCAAGAGCCGGCGCCGTTGACCTCGAAGACAAAATCGCGGTCGATGAGTTCCTCAACATATTTCGTGAGGTCGCTCCGGGCTTCTTCGGCCTCAACCTCGAAGGTTGAAATCAGTCCGGTCGTCAGCTGTTCGAGGTCTCGCACGCCGTCGAGGTTCTCCCAAATGAAGGCGCCGACGGGATTGAGGGCATAGATCTGCTGTAGCTGGGCCAGTTCACCCTTGATGGGCACCAGCAGCACCTCGTCACCGATGGTCCTTGCCATGACGGAGGGATTTTGTTTGAGAATCCGCTGCATTTTTCCGGGCCGGTTTTCGGCTTCCTTGGTCTTACCCATGGTTGTTCATCGCTTCTGGCGTGGGCTAGGATCCGGGTGCGGAACAGTGCGCCGAGGTGCACGAGATGCCGACGGGCCCCGATCCCCCGTTGTCGAGTTTGCAGCCGACTGCAAGAACCTCGTCTGCGACCAGAGGAATGACCAGCAGGGTGGGCTTTTCATAGTGCCGGCGAGGTCGACCACCGGCGTCCTTGGCCAGTGGGTCGTTTGTCGAAGTTTCAGGGTGATGAAGAGACATTTCGAGTTCCTTTATCCAGCCGATGGAGATCGGTTTGGTTCGTGGAGTTGAGTCTTCTGGGCTTGTTCCGCCTGAGCTCGCTGAATGGCGGCCCACCGGTGTCGGGTTGTCTCACAGAGATACTCAGGGGCCTGGTCCTCATGGCCTGTTTCCTGGAAGTTGAACGCCGGGCAGCCTGTGCATGCCGTCTTCATCTCGCAGGAGTTGCAGGCGTAGTCGGCGCCGGCCTCGATTTTCTGGATCTGCATCAGTTCTTTTGACCACAGGTCCCCGAATCCCCGCGAGGCGGTCATCGCAAAGCTGTGGTTGGTCGTCATCAGGCAGGGTGAGGCGTTGCCATAGGGGTCGATGTAGAAATTGGTCACTCCCGCCCCACAGGTGTAGAGCCGGTTGTCGGTCTTCATATCAGAATAACGCTCACTGTAGTCGATCCATTGCACCAGAGCATCGTTGTCCGAAAGCTCCAAAGCCACGGCTTCTTCCGCCTCGACCCTGAGGTCAAGGGGTTCACGGTTGTTGTCGGGAAGGCAGGGGAAGATTGCAGAGTCGACCCGGAAGCTGGTGGAACCTAATTTGTCCGCCAGGGCGTGCATCGCTTGAACCTCGTGTTTGTTCAAGGTCATCAAGACGGTCTTCAGGCAGAAGGAGATGCCACCATCCGCGAGACGTTTCACGCCTTTGAGAAACTTGGCAAATGACCCTGGGACCCGGGTGATGCTCTCATAGGTTTCAGTGGTCGCGCCGTAAATGCTGATGTCCACCTTGAAGGGTGGATATTCCTGGAAAAGTTCGACGATGGAATCAGTGACAAGGATTCCGTCGCAAAATACGGTGACAATCAGCCCCTTTTCGCGGGCATATTTGTAGATTTCCGGGAAATCCCTCCTGACCATCGGGTCGCCACCGCTGATCACAAGATACAAGCACCCCTCGGCGCAGATCTGGTCGATCACTTCAAAGACCCGTTCGGTCGACATTTCCTGAGCGCGTTTCTTGTGTTGCTCCTCCTGAGGACCGAGATAGCAGTGCAGGCACTTGAGATTGCAGCGACTGGTCAACTCCAGAAACCCGGAAACAGGCACACGCTGATCGGCCACTTTCCGCCGGAAAGCAGCCGACCATTCGGCCTCGGAGACAGCTGAGCAGAAGGTCAATTCCGCATCCTGATCGCTGGGTCGCCCAGCAGTGTGAAGAGGAACGGCAAATGCTCCTTCGGTTCCTCCGAGGACTGCAGATAGTGTTCCAGAGCCAATTGCACTGCCTCTCCGAGTCTCATGCCTTCAAGTGTGTTCTGTGTGAATACGCTGGAGAGTCTTACGCCGTCGCCGTTGAACGACAACCCCGTCGGCGCCCACACAGCAGTGACACCGCCACCATCTTGAATCAGGAGAGACTCACCGATAGTGTCGAAGACCACTCGGTCAAATCGTCCGAGGGAGCAGGTCATGGCTGTCAAGATCGGCTGCTTCTCGGCATTTGTCAAATTGGGCACATCAGCCGATCGCAAGAGTCCAGGACCACTGCCCATCTGGGTCATATTGGCGTGACCGAGGAAGTGAACGAGCAGGGTTCCGTTGTTGATCGTATCCAGAAGGGTCGTTCTGGCTGTGTCTTGCCCCAGAGTATCGACATAGACCCTATCGGTTCTCAGCTCGGAGGGAACAAGAGTGATCAGACTCTCCGAGTCGAGAATGAACTCGCCGCCTTCGTCAACGGCATCGGCAACCCAGGTTGTTCGAGTCGTCCAGGGTTCAACCGACGTTTCAAAGTTCTCAAGTTTGTCGACATACACCAGGAGTTGTTCCTCAGTCCTGACCGGAATCCGCCCGATGGGAATCTCGGGAACCCCGTCGTTGCCGACAAAATCCGCCAGGCGGTGATCGGAGGGAAACAGACCATCGGGAGTACTGACCATCGGAGACGGCAGGATATTTCCGCCGTAACCCATGGTGTCTCTGAAGTCAAAGGAGCTGTCTCCAACCAGAACCACGGAGGCTGGGGGGAGGTCCCACTCGGATGATGCGTGTATGAGGAACGCTCGAATGGCCATGGGATCAACCACGCCCTGGGAGAATTCATCGTAGACATCTTGCAGCCGTACAACCTGGGAGAGGAATCCGGTCGATCGTCGGAAGCTCGCCAGTCTCTCGGCCCCCTCGGCGAGACCCGCGCCAGCGATGATCAGGTGGTTGATCCTGTTCGAGGCCGCGCGGAGGGACGAAGGATGGTCGATTTCGATGGTAGACATCAAGGCGAGATCAAGGGGTTGTACCAGGTAGGTTCCCCCCGGTCGGCTCTCAAAGGTCACTCGGTAGCCGCCGCCGCTTGAGTCAATCGTCGGGTTGGAGATCAGGGTGGGTTTCAAGGGATCACTGATATCGAGCACGATCAGGTCGTTCCTCGTGAAACCGCCGGCCGTCAGGGCCGTTTGGCCCTCCGACTCCAAGACAAGGCGGTCTTGATCAGCAAGGTTGAAGCGCCGGTAGTTGACCTCGAAGGAGTCAAGATAGAAGATCTCCGAAATGATACCGCTGCCGGCGGGCGCCCTGATCTCGAGGGTGTTTGTGCCGTCGGTCAAGAGGTCTTGAGGGAATACCAGATTGAGTTGGTGGGCTGTGCTTCCGTCCCAGGAATCCGCTCCGATCAGAGTGGTGTTCAGCCGAACCTCGACCTGATGGTCCATCGGGATCAAATCATCGCTGCTTTCGGCCTGGAGGAACACCCTCATCGAGGCCTGGCCCGTTGTGGTGCTCCGCCGCGGAGTGTCAAATTCAACCGTGATCGTATCCTTGGCATAGCCGTAATCCGGATTGACGTTGACATAGTCCCAGAACCAGAAATCACTGTCGGGATCCTGGATCACCGAGGTCAATGGGTACGGCCCATCCTCCTCGAAGACCCGTCTCTGAACAAAGGTCTGTCCGTCGATCGGGGTGGCGGAACCCGCGCTGACGGTTTTGGTCAAGGCGCCGGGCCCGTACTCAATCCAATAAACCATTTGTTCTGTGTAGATACTGTCGATCGGTTGACCATAGAAATAGAGGCCGTTGTTATCCTGGGCAGCCAACCAGCCGACCGTATTTCCAATTGCACTGTCATCGGGAAATGCCCATGCGCAGAAATTACCGTTCTCGAACCCATCGGCAAAGATGGCGCCCGGTGTCGCCGGGGTACTGTTGCACACCTGTTCGCCTCCGGGGTCGCCGGTATGAAGGATCAGTTGCCCGCCGGAGATCCAGGATTGAACCGTCGGGAGCGATTGCTGGAGGCCCTCGGCGATCGAGGTCGCAGAGACAAAGTAGAGGCCCTCATCTTCGAAAAGCATACGAAGACGGGAAATCGTTTCGCCGGGCGCCCGTCCAGGCGGGGCCTGCGGTTCGTCGGTGGAGGGAGTGCGGGCCAGGGCCGGTCGGAGCTCTTCGATGCTATAGCCGCCCGCAGGCAGGCTCCTGTCATCGGAGGGCAGGCTCTCTGCGTCAATTATGACGTCGGCGATCCACAGGATGTGCTCAGAGCCATCGACCTCGATCTCCCAGAGAACGTAGGTCGCCCTTTCGCCGATCTTGGCGGCTGGATCCACGAAGCGGTAGGTGCCTCCGACGGCGGTATTGCCGAGGGCCGGCAGGATGCCGTGATGTGCAGCTGCAATTGTCTGTCCTGGTTGCCGTCTTTCGAGGCGGAATCCGGCGGTACCGATCTCCGACCCTGTTTGCCATTCGATGACGACGGTGGACCCGGCAAGAGCAGGCTGGAATTTTGTGACCATCGCGTGGGTTGGCGCTTCGACCAGATTGGTCGCCGTAATGCTGTCCTGGTCTCCGTTAGCTTGTGAGATTGCCGTCAGGGTCACAGGATCGCGCGAGGCGGACTGTGCCGGATCGACCGGTCTCCTCAGTTCGTAATACAGTTCGCCGCCCGCTGCAATGGGCACGTCCGGTTGGCCGTCAGAGTTGGTGTCATAGCCGGAAAGGATGGTGTCCCAGGTCCCGTTGCCGTTGATATCCTCGGCCCCGTCGATATCCTCGGCAATCTGGGTGTCGGCAATGCCGTCGCCGGTGGTATCGATCCATAGCTGTGTCGGATGCAGGAGGCCGTCGAGCCCGAAAAACGGTGAGGCTGAGATGGTGAAGTCAAAAATATCAGGATCGCCCGAAAGGCTCTTGACAGTACCCGGATAGATGCCGATGTCACCGGGGTCAAGCAGCAGGGTGCCGCCGCCGCTGAGATCATGGGTTGAGGCCGGATCGACGGTGGTCGTGTCGGTCACGCCGTCAAATACAGAGGTGTCGTTTCGGGAAATCGCCGTGATGTGGGTAACGTCAGTATTGCCGGAACTGGCGCCCGACGGCGCGCTTACCATGACGAAGAACAACTGTGACGCGCCGTCAGCCAATTGCAGAGTATTCGAAATCTCGACATCGATGCCCGGCGTGTAGAGTCCGTCGCCGTTGGAGTCGTTATAGATCGTCGAGGTCCAGCCCGGCTCAGTTGGATAGGCCGAGAGGTCGAAGGTGTCGGTCGCTCCGGTGTCGTTGAAGATTGTATGTTTATAGACGACGTCTCCGCCGGCGGAGACGATGCCGCTCTGGTCCGATACCAGCACGATGCCTCCGGCAAGGTCTGCCACGATAGTTTCGTCGGTAGCAATTGCCTGTACTCCGGCAAAGGTACTCGAGGTAGCATCAAGCGTCGTCGTCTCGGTGGTTCCAACCGGCGTTCCTGCCGGTACGGTCACCCGGACATCGTAGGCCCGGCTGCCGCCCGTGGTCAGCGTTCCGGTGCTGACCGTGATCCCGCCGTCCCAGGTTCCATCGGTAAAGTCGGTGTCGGTCGCGATGACGATGCCGGAAGCGGGGTCAATCAACTCGACGATCCACCCGGCGCCTGGATTGGCAAGGCCCTGCTGAGACATGGCCGTGACGGAATAGTTATCACTGATATCACCGTTATTGGTAATGACGTGACTGTAGGTTCGGGTCTGCGGGTTGACCGCGTCGAAGATGACGAAGTTGCCGTTGTTGGGTTCAACCATGACCGAGGGTCTCACGACGTCGTCGGAAATCGAGGCGTCAAAAGGCCCGGCCTGGTCCGAATTCAACGTGGCCGTATTGGTGATTTCAGTGATGCCGGCAACGAGATCGGGATTGACTTGCACATCGAAGGTGACGGTGATCGTGTGTCCGGGGCCGAGATCCACCGCGTCTGTGGCAATGACCAGATTCGCTGGGTCACCACCGGTGAAAGTCGTCGAGGCAGCAATAGCCGTGAAGTCGATTCCCTGCACCCATGCAGGGAATGCCTGTCCGGAGCGTCGCCGCTCGAGGCGAATACCAGTAGCGTTGGTGTAGCGCGCGGAGAACATCGGCCGCGGGTAGGCGTTGCCGTTGCCGTTGCAGCCGTTGGTGGACAAGGCCATGCGCTCGGACCCGGCCGCTGCAGTCGTGATATTGACGATCAGGTCGTTTTGATTGCCGTCGGCCTTGAAGTTGTAGTCGACATTGAGGTCGTTATGGGTCAGAGCGTAGACCTCAAAATCCAGTGCATTGTTGTTGTATTCCATTCCGGCCGCAAGCAAGGTCTCCGTGGCGTTTGTAGTGGCGCCGTCCCCCAAGGTCAGAAGCACGGCCTCGCCCGAGTCGCCGATGCCCTGGTCATTGGTGTGACCGACGCCCCAGACCCAGGTATCGGCCCGGTTGACCGAGTTGATGATTGCGGTGTTGTAGTGGCTCGGGTCGTCGGCGCCATTGCCACCATTGTTTCCGGTGATATTGACTCGTTGCACGGTCCAGTCGCTGCCCCACTCGAGCACCATCACAGTACTGGTGGCTGTCGAAAGCGTCGCGCCGCCGCCATCGCGGGTCCAGTTGACCTGGTCCGTGCCCGAGGGGAAGATTCGGGCGTGACAGGTCTTGGTGTCGGTGTTGTCGTTTTCGGCCGTGTCGCACCCGGCGCCGTTGAAGCCGCCGAGCAGCATTGTCTGATTGATGTCGGTCCACGGGTTTGCCGTGGCCTCGGCGCCCGAGGTGGAGGTGCCGGTGTGGTCCACGCGGCGTACGTCCCTCAGGACAAATCCGGCGGAAACACAGTCACGCAAACACTCGACGACGGTGACGACGCCTTGCCATCCACTGACGGAATTGTGCCGGGTCAGGGTCAATTCATC
>JAOZPW010000011.1:0-2474 GCA_029932545.1 Thermoanaerobaculales bacterium
CGTCCTCGCACTCGAAATTCTCGGTCAGGGCCTGGCCCAGACCCATGTGCACGCCCCCTTCGATCTGGCCGGCGCAGGCCAGGGGGTTGATCGCCCGGCCGACGTCGTGAGCGGCAACAATGCGCTCGATGCGACCCTCGTCATCGATGATGACGACCTGGGTGGCATAGCCGAAGGTCAGGTGGGTCACCGGGTTGTCGCCAGGCGTACCGGGGGCGACGGTGAAGTCGCAGATGTACTCGCCGTGGTACTCCTGACCGACGAGATCCTGGAGGGTGGATGTCTCAAGGACTTTCTTGAGCTTCTGCGCAGCTCGCTGGGCGGCGACGGTCGTCAGAGCCGTGGCCCGGGAGGCCGTCGTCATGCCACACTCGACCTCGTTGAGACTGACGGTACGGACGTCGATCACCTCAGGATCGAGGCCCGTCTCGTGGCAGATCACCTGGCGTACGACGGTGTGGAGGCCCTGTCCCATTTCTGTAAATCCGGTCAGGGCATCCACATGACCCCCGTCGAGGATGCGCAGCAGCACGCGGCCCGTATCAGCCATGCCGTTGCCGATGCCGGTGTTCTTGATCCCGCAGGCGATGCCGGCTCTTGGGGCATTCTTGTAGACCTCCCGAACGGCTTTAAGGGTGGTCTCGATCCCGCAGCTCGAGGTCATGATCTGGCCGGGAGCAAACCGATCTCCGGGGTGGAGGATGTTGCGTTCGCGGATGTCGTAGCCGTCGATACCAATCCTCTCGGCCAGGCGGTCCAGCAGACCTTCGATCGCGAAAGAAGTTTGATTGACGCCGAAGCCGCGCATCGCGCCGCAGGGCGGGTTGTTGGTGTAGACGGTCTTGCCTTCGATATCGAGGTTTTCGACACGGTAAGGGCCGCAGGCATGTCCCACCGAACGTTCGAGGACCTTGGCGCCGACCGAAGCATAGGCGCCGGTATCACCGACGATGCGAGCCCGGACCGCCGTCAGTCGTCCCTCGGCATCTGCTCCGACGGTGTAGTGCATGTCGAGAGGATGACGTTTGGGGTGCATCAACAGACTCTGCTCACGGGTCAGGTCGATGCGAATGGGAGCGCCCACAGCCCAGGCCGCCAGGGCTGCATGGCCCTGCACCAGGAGGTCTTCTTTGCCCCCGAAGGCCCCGCCGTTGGTCACCAGTTCGACCTCGACCTGCTCTTCTTCCAGGCCGAGAACGGCCGCTATCTGACGCCGGTCCTCGTGCACGCCCTGGCCCTGAGACAGAATGCGAATGCCATTTTTTGACGGAATCGCAAGAGCGCTCTCCGGCTCCAAGAATGCATGTTCGATGCGTTGGGTGGTGAAGGTTTCTTCAATGACATGGGCGGAGGCGGCCAGAGCATCATCGACGTTGCCGCGGCTGAAGGCACAGACATCCAGCAGATTACCGTCCGGGTGAACGGCGGGTGCGCCGGGAGCGAGGGCCATCTCAGGGGAAGTCACAGGCTCCAGCACGTCGTACTCGACTTCGAACAGGGCCGCGGCCGTCCGTGCGTGATAGCGACTGTCGGCGACGACGATGGCAAGGACATCACCGACACATCGGGTGGTCTCTCCATCGGCCACCAGTACGGGCCAATCTTTTTCGATCAGACCGACGATGCGCTCGCCGGGGATATCGGCTGCGGTGATGACCCGAACAACACCGGGGGCATTCTCGGCCGGCGCGCAATCGATGCTGCGGATGACAGCACGCGGATACTCCGAGAGCACCAGGGCGCCGTGGAGCATGCCTGGCAGGGAGAGATCTGCGACAAAATCCTTTTTACCCAGAACCTGGTCTGTGCCCTTGAGGCGGGGTGAGGGGTGGCCGACGCCGTCTTTCCGGACGGCGGCTTCAGCCTCGGGGTCTCGGGCCAGGCCAATATCCTCGCCGAAATGATGGGATCGGCGAGGAGGGCCCCATTCGACATTTGTGTCGTTTTCCCATGCCTCGCCCGCCGTCACCACGGCATCAACAATCCTGTGGTAGCCGGTGCAACGGCAAAGGTGACCGCGAAGGGCCTTCTTGATCCTGTCGGGATCCGTTGCCTGATGGCGTTCCAACAACGACGAGGCCCGAATGGCAATACCGGGCGTACAGAAACCGCATTGGACCCCACCTTCGCGAACAAAGGCCTGGGCCAAGGTCTGGCGCATCTTTTCCGGTAGGCCCTCGAGGGTCGTGACGACCTTGCCGCTGATCTTTGCCGGGCTCGTCAAACAGGCCAGTGCAGGGTGCCCATCAACCAAGACCGTGCAACAACCACAAAAGCCCTGAGGAGCACAGCCATCCTTGGCCGAGGTAACACCGCAGTTTTCCCGCAGAACCTCAAGAAAATTCATACCTTCGTCGTAGCTCACCTCAGTGGCAAGCCCGTTGAGTTCGAATTGCAGTTCGGGCATCGATTGCCTCCTGGTGACTATTCTAAGCGTGTTGTCTTTGTTTGTGGGTGTGGCCTGCCTCAGCCGG
>JAOZPW010000011.1:2574-26203 GCA_029932545.1 Thermoanaerobaculales bacterium
CTGTCGCTGTCGCTGAATTCTCCGGTGAACGACGGTTCTCACAGCAACAGCGGCGGAGTTGTGGATTGTTGGTTCCATCGGCTCAGGTATGATGTCCCTCTAAAGAGGAGGCTATCGATAATGTATTTTTCTTTCAGACGAGTTGTTCCTATCCTAGCGTTATTTGTGGTGGTGGCTCTTGCGGCCGTTCCGGCATCGGCGGGCGGTCTCAAGGTCTTCGGCGCATACCTGGACAGCAGCGACGTCGGGGCTTTCACCGGCGCCGGAGTCCGTTATTCATCCAGTGACACCCTGGGCTGGGAGTTCGGGGCCACGGCCTATCTCGAAGGCGACGACTTTGATTTTGGTGAGCTGGATTTTGACAGCGACAGCATTGACAACACGGCATTGGATTTTGGCTTTCTCGTCAGCATCAATGAGCTTTTCTATTTCACCGGCGGTGTGTCCTACTTCATGTTTGATGCTGACTATGGAGACGTCGATGACGAGTGGGGCTTTTACGCTACCTTGGGTGCGACGATCGGCGGCGACACTTTCCGGTTCTTCATCGAGGGCATGTACCGGGACGTCAGCGCCACGATCACATACGACGATTTCGAACTCATCGAAGACGATGTCAAGTTGGATATCGGCGGATTCGGCGTCAATGCCGGCCTGGAGTGGCGGTTTTAGCGACCTATTCTCAGGCAGGTCTGCCGTCCAATAAATTCCGGACCCTGGCCAGGAGTTCGTGTGAATGATATGGCTTTCGAAGGAGGAATATGTCGTCCTCGATTGTAAGATCGTCACTGTGTGCGCGCTGGGTGTATCCGGTAGTGAAGAGAATTGGGAGATCAGCTCGCGAATCCCGAATTCGGACCATCACTTCCCGGCCCCCTATTTTTGGCATCACAATATCAAGAAGGACCAGTTGGATTTCATCCCCATGTTCCTCGAACACTCGAAGGGCTTCTTCACCGTCCGAAGCCAACAGCACACGGTAGCCGTACTGTTCGAGAATTCTCCGTGACAGGTTCC
This sequence comes from Thermoanaerobaculales bacterium, assembly GCA_029932545.1. Lineage (GTDB taxonomy): Bacteria > Acidobacteriota > Thermoanaerobaculia > Thermoanaerobaculales > Sulfomarinibacteraceae > DAOWGJ01. Next base: position 3,592 of record JAOZPW010000011.1, read on the forward strand.
GGACCGCTGCTTCATCCTCAGCGACAAGAATCGTCTCGGTGCCTTCGAGTTCCGGTTCAAGGCCGTCGGTCCCTGAGTCCTTCTCAGTCCTCTCGGGTTGAACGGCGGGAAGGAAGACTTTGAAAGCCGAACCTGTCCCCGGCTGGCTGTCAACCTCGATTACGCCCTGATGTTGCTGGACAATTCCATAGACTGTTGCCAAACCCAGGCCGGTCCCTTGTCCAGTTTCCTTGGTCGTGAAGAACGGCTCGAAAATGTGTTCAAGCGTCTCGGCGTCAATGCCGCTGCCGGAATCCACCACCGACAGGCAGACAAAGGGGCCTGCTTTCGCCCCGGGGGAACCGTCAGGATCACCGGTTACGGTGACATCCCCGCATTCAATCGTCAGGGTGCCACCATCAGGCATCGCGTCTCGGGCGTTGATGCAGAGGTTGACCAATACCTGTTCAATTTGGCTGGGGTCGGCATGAATAATGGCGGGATCAGGTGAAGGAATGACGCGAAGGCTGATAGGCGCGCCGATCACCCGCCGCAGAAGCTTCATCAGGTCGCCCACGAGTTGATTGAGGTCCAAATCGACGGGTTGGATCCATTGCTGTCGGCTGAAGGCGAGAAGCTGCCGTGTGAGATTGGCCGCCCGTTCAGTAGCATCACGTACGGTTTCGGCGTCCTCCCGATTCGGACTGCCGTGTGGGAGGGTGGCCAGAAGCAGGTCGATGTGACCGTCAATGACCTGGAGAAGATTATTAAAGTCGTGGGCAATGCCGCCCGCCAGCTGTCCGATGGCTTCCATCTTTTGTGACTGTCGCAGTTGGTCCTCAAGTTCGATTTCATGAGAGACGTCTCGTTTGACGGCAACGAAGTGGACGATGCGTCCATGTTCATCGCGAACCGGAGAAATGATGGCGTCTTCGGTGAATGTCGAGCCGTTCTTGCTCCGGTTGACGATGCGGCCCCTCCAGGGTTTTCCTGAAGTGATGGTTGCCCAGAGGCCCGCAAAGAAGGCCGGATCGTGCTGATGGCTGTTGAGGATCCTGGGGTTCTGGCCGATTGCCTCGGCCTTGGTGAATCCGGTCACGGATTCAAAGGCCGGGTTGACGTACTCGATAGCCCCCGTGACGTCGGTGATGACAATCATCTCTGTCGCCTGTTCAATGGCCGAGAGCAACCGTTCCCGTTCTTTCTCCGCCTTCTGTTGAGCAGTGACATCTCGATAGGAGCACACACGCCCCTCGATAACCTCGTCAAAAATGAGGGGGCAGGAGAAGCGCTCGAAGACCCTCCCGTCCTTGAGATGCAGCACGCCACGTTTTTCGACCTGGGCCGGAATCTCAATGCAATCCTGGAGGCTGTTCGGATCTTCCAATTGACCCAGCATCAGATCATACAACGGTGCGCTGTTGCCGGCCGACAATACCACCGCAGGGATGTCCCACATTTCGTTGAAACGAGAATTGGTATGCATGATCCGATTTTCGAAATTGACGACGAGAATCCCGTCTGCCGTCGACTCCAGGATTGTGCGAAGGTAGGCTTCTCCCTCTTGGTGTTTCCGATACTCGGTCCGTTTTCGTTCGGCGATATCATGGGAGATGCCTTGAACTCCTACGACATCACCGCCAGCGTCGAATATCGGCTGGATTCCGATCGAAAACCAGGCGGAGTCTGTTCCCCTTCTCTGAATCCTGGCGTCGAATTCGGTGGACTTGCCCTGAAGGCAGATTTCGAAAGCCTCTTGAGCCTGAGTGCGGTCGGCCGGATCAAAGGAAAGGAGGAAATGCTGGCCGATGACCCCTTTCTGGGGGAAACCCGTGAGGCGTGTGACCGCCTCGTTGACTTCAAGGAAGTTGCCCTCAAGATCGATGAGGTAGATTGCGTCTGCGGCCCTCTCGACAAGGCCCCGATATCTTTTCTCACTGTTTTCAAGGGCGATCTGAGCCCTTTGCCTCTGGACCAACTCTTCCTGCAGGTCTCTGCGAACCTCGAGAAGGGTCTGGTTCTTACGAGCAAATGCTCCTGCAATGACCACGATTGAAAGGAAAGCCATCATGCTGCCGCCGACCCACGGCCAATGCATCCGCATGAATTCAATGAGGCTGATGTCACTCCTACGGGCGTAAACCCCGATGCCAAGCTCACGAGCGCAGTCATGGACCGGCTGGTAGTTGAGGGGGACGGTCCATCCCTGACTGCGGGCGGCCTCGGCAGCCGGGTCGTCGGCCGGTATCGCCAGAAGGACGGCCGCAACAGATTCTGCGAGGGACGGTGGCGTTTGGTGGAGGGCGGCAAACGGCCATTCAGGATAGAGGCGTGTCGAAAGGAGGAACGGGAAGTTGGGATCGCTTTTCGCTGTCGCCGGGATGATTTTGAGATCGTTCAGATCGATCAACTTTTCGAGGGCCATGCGTTCGAGAGTGTCGGTTCGAACAGTTCCGGCATCAACATCCCCAGCCAGAACCATGTCGACTACACCATCGTGGGTTCCTGAAAAGACCAGATCCGAGAAGTCCTTCTCGGGCTCAATGCCGTTGGCCTTTAATTCCCTCCATGCGGCATGCCACCCTCCGAACGAAGAAACCTTGACCGCCGCGAAGGTCTTTCCCCGCATGTCCCCAAGGCGGTTGATGTCGGAGCGGTCGGCTCGGCAGAAAATCACACCTCCGAAAGTCGTATAGGCATGGTCCGCCAGCTGGTTCTTGAGCGTCACCAGTCTCCGCACTCCATATTGAGCTTCCAATTGAACATAGAAAGCGGAATTGGCCAGGACAAAGTCAATGTCTCCAGCCCTGGTTGCTGGGGTGATCTGCTCGAAGTCAAGAGGGATGATCGTGAATGAATGTCCGGGGATTTCTCTGCTGAGATAGCGGGCGGTAGGACCCCATTTTTCGAGGCAGCGCTCTGCACCTCTCTTTGCAAGGACGCCGACGCGGTGCCCGGTGCAGTGAACGGTCTCGGAATTGCCGCCAACGGAGGCTGCCGGCAGCATCAGCAGGCCCAGAAAAATAGTCAGCAGTCTCATACACCGACCAGCGAGACGACTTCGGCCTTTCCCATCTGGTTGATCATGGAGATGATCTCGGGGTCGAACTGGGTTTTGCTGAAGTGGTTCAATTCCCTCAGAGCGTGGTCGAGTCCCGGGGCTTTTCGGTACGGCCGGTCGGAGGTCATGGCGTCGAGAGCGTCGGCAACGGCGAAGATCCTTGCCCCCCACGGGATCTCTCGACCGACCAGACCTGCGGGGTACCCTGAACCGTCAAAATTCTCGTGGTGGTGGCGGACAATGACCGAAGCCTCGGCCAGAAATGGGATTGGTTCGAGGATTTTGTAGCCGATCTCGGGGTGATTTTTCATCACTGCCATCTCCTCAGTCGTCAATTTCCCCGGTTTGAGAAGGATAGAATCGGGTATTCCGATCTTTCCGATGTCATGGAGCAGGGCCCCACGGGAAAGGTCCTTCCGCTTCCCGGCTGGGAGTCCCAGGCGATCGGCGAAGGTCATCGACATGCGTGTCACCCGTCTGGAATGTTGACCGGTGCCGACCTCCCGGGCATCAACGGCGGACGCCAAGGCGGCCAACGTCATGTCATAGGTGATATTGAGATCCTTGAGAGCCTGCTCGAGACCCTGGGTCGCGGTGTGAATACGATGCTCGAGGTCTCGAGCGTATGCACGGTTTTCCAGGATCAATCGCCGTCGCTCACGAGCCCGTGCCACGGCAGTTGCGAGGTGGGCGCCCCGAACGGGTTTGGTCAGAAAATCACTTGCGCCGCCATTGAGGCAGCGGACGGCAAGGTCGACGTCTCCGTGTCCGGTCAGCATGATAACGGCGATCTCCGGATATCTGATGCGCATTTCGGAGAGAAGGTCAGTTCCGTCCCTGTCGGGCATACGGATATCGCAGATAACGACCTCGGGGTCAGTCGTCAGCAACGCTTCAAGGGCCGAGTCGACGCTGTCGGCCGTGTGGCACTCAAATCCCTCGAGGCCGAGAACGCGGGCGAGCACACTGCGAATCGTCGATTCATCGTCTACAATCAGAATCTGGCAACGTGGTGCGCCGGCGAAGTCAGAAGTAGCCATCGTTCAACCAGTTTACGCCATCATTGAGGGGAATCTTCAACTTCAACCACTGACCGGCCCGTCGGGTTGCTCTCAGCAGTCAGCTAACCCAATGCAGCCCAAATCCGGTCGGGGTCGAGGGTGAAGGCGGGATTTCCGAGCGGATCGAGATCCAATAGATCACACCCGCCCAGGAATGCCGGCGGTTCCTGATCCGATTCCTCGTCCCGGTCTTCCTCCTGGTTGCTGAGTTCCACCATTCCGTGAGTGTCGTCAACGGCAAGCCCGAAGAGCCCTGCCGAACACTTCAGAACAACGATTGCAACGGCAGATACCGCGTTCGAGAGGGCCGGGGCCACAGGGATAGGACGACCTTGAAGTTGAAGCATGCCGAGAATTGTTTTTGGCAGTCCCGGCAGTCTCATCAGGAACTCGCCATCAACCACATGCTCAACAGCCGCCAGTGGAACCGCCGCCGAATGGCCGTCGACCGTAATGGCCAGATAACGCCCTGGGGCGTCTTGAATTTCACCGTGGGCCGCTGGCCATTCTCCTCCCCCTGGGTCCTTGACAAGCAGATGGAACGGCGCCACCTCGGGAACGATGTGGTCTTCGACCATATGAAAGGCACGGTATGGGAGCCCCGGATGACCGAGAATCCAATTCAACGGTACCCGGAAGGAGGTTTCCGGATCCACCTCGACAAGTCCGAGAAAACGATCCGCCAATAGCGCCATCATCTCATCGTGAATCTGAAGAATAGCGACGCCGGCATCGAGAGCCGGGTCTCGGCCCGGGAAACTCAGACATTCGTCCAGTCGGATGAAGGGGATTTCTTCATCGCCCCACAGGACTTGATCTCCACGGTGTTCAACATCGAACCATGGAATAAGGCGTTCCATCCCTTTGAAGGGTAACAAGAGATCAAGATCACCGACGCGGCAGGCGAGCATGCGTTCCATTACGAGGCCTCCAGGGAATTGAGATGATCCACGAGACCGGTCAGTGCAGGAGGCATGCTCTCGAGTGGCAATACCTCATCCACCGCATCCATTCGAGCGGCGGCGGCCGGCATGCCGAAGACCACCGAAGACTCTTCGTCCTGGGCGAGGACTATGCCACCATTTTCTCGAATTGCTATCGCACCTCGGGCCCCGTCCTCCCCCATGCCGGTCAGTACCACACCGATGGCGCGCCGCCCGGTTGTGCAAGCGATGGAGCGAAAGAGCAGGTCGGCCGACGGTCGGGCGCCGTTGACAGGCTGCCCTTCACGAATCCGTGTTTCGCGTCCGTTGAGTTCGAGATGAAAACCTCCGGGTGCGACGAGAACAGATCCTGGATTTGTCACCATTCGATCTTCGGCTTCACAGACTGTGAAGGGTGTTACTTCATTGAGGCGGATGGCAAACTCCCGGGTGAATCGTGGTGGCATATGCTGACATACGACGATGGCGGCATTGAGCTTGTGGTCTAAACCCTGAAGAAGGGCCCGGACGGCAACCGGTCCACCGGTTGATGCCGCCACGGCGATGATCGGAAGGCTCGACGTTTCCAAAGGCAAAGGTGGAGCCGAAGGCTTCTCCGTCAGAGGTTGCTCCGGTGGTTTCTCAAAGGAGGGCATACTGTCCATGCGCGAGGCGTTTCGAACCACTCGAATCCTCGAAGCTGTGCGTACGTACCTTACGAGATCCGTGCGAACCCGATCGAGATCCAAGGTAACAGGGCCGCTCGGTTTCTCGACCACCTCAATGACTCCGAATTCCAGCGCCTCTATGGCCGCAAGGGAATTACGTGGTGCGTAGGAACTGACAATGACGATCGGAGCAGGACAGTGGGCCATGATCCATCGGCTCGCTTCAAGTCCATCGAGCCGCGGCATGTTGATATCCATCGTAATGACGTCCGGTTCGAGAGCCTTGCGGGCCTGGATGGCTTCAAGTCCGTCGGCAGCCGTACCGACCACTTGCATGTCCCCCTCGGCCTCGAGGATGGCGGTGATTTCCCTTTGCATGAAGGATGAATCGTCCACGACCAAGACTCGAATCTTGGTCCGCGCCGAATCAGGTGCCGGCATCAACTGCAGGCTCCCATCATGACGGCAACCTGGGTTCGGGCAGCCATTTCACAATATCCTCACGGCTCAACGGTTTTGTCAGATATCCGGTGGCGCCGACGCTTGCGGCGTGCTTCCGGTGTTTCTCCGAAGCCCGAGAGGAAAGCACTACGACCGGAAGATCCTTGGTCTCTGGATTTCGACGAATAGTTGCAATCAGTTCATAGCCGTTGAGACGAGGCATCTCGAGATCTGTGATGACCAGGTCGAACCTGCGTTGGCGCATCAATTCAATGGCCTCAACCCCATCTCGAGCGGTCACGGCCTCGACGCCGGAATTTTCCAGGAGACGCTCGGCAGTCCGTCTCACACTCAGACTGTCGTCAACGACGAGAACCAGAGGCAACTGCTCTCGTTCCATTCTTCTGACGGCGGCAGCCGGGGCAACGAGTTCGAGAGTATGGTCCTGGGCGAGCAGTCCGGCAAGTTCGAGGACCAAATTGACGGAACCGTCCCCGGCCAGAGCAGCGCCGGAAAGGAATGGATGGTTTTCGAAGATATGGCCGAGGGGTTTGAGGACGATTTCTTCTCTTGCAAGAATCCGGTCAACCATCAGCGCAACCCGTTGATTTCCTGCACGGACGACGACGGCAGGGTGTTCCTTTGGCTTGTCTTCGTCGATGCTTGAAGAGCCGATCAGGTTGGCCAGGACATGAAAAGAGATAGCCTCACCTCGGAGAACCAGCAGAGGACCTTCCGGAGTTTGCTGGATGTGGGACGCCCTGACCGTGGTCACCTCGTCGATACCGGACAGCGGCAAGGCGAAAATCTCACCACCAACGGCCACAAGGAGGGCCTGGTGAATAGCAAGAGTGGTCGGAACGGTCAAAGAGAATGTCGTCCCTCGGCCCTCGGTTGTCTCAACGGTGGTTCGTCCATTGAGGCGCGAGACGACTTCATGGACTGCCGAAAGGCCCATGCCACGCCCGGCCAACTGGCCCGACACGTCACGAGTCGACAAGCCGGGGCGGAAGATCAGCTGTTCGACTTCGCTTCGATCAACCTCCAGACCAAGGCCGGCAGCTGCTTCCTTGACCTTCTCAGGATCGAGGCCGCGCCCATCGTCGTGGACTGTGATTGTCACGGCATCCCCTTCCTGGAATGCCGTCAATCTGAGGACACCTACCTCGGATTTTCCGGCCGTACGTCGTTGTTCGACGGTTTCGATACCGTGAGCGACAGCGTTGCGGACGAGGTGGACCAAACACCCGTAAAGCCGTTCGAGCACCGCACGGTCGATTTCGACATCTCCGCCGAAAATCTCCATGCGAATCTCTTTACCTTCAGCACGAGCGTTCTCGCGCAGCGGACGGGACAGTCGCCGGAAAAGTCGTGAAACCGGAACCATACGAATGCGCGTGATCTCGGTCTGCAAAGTGTTCGTGATTTTCTGAAAGCTCTCCGTTTCGGCGCCGAAACTGCCGAAGATTCTTTCGAGTTCAACCATGATCTCCGACGTGTCCGTCGAGATTTCAATGAGGGATCTCGACAGGATGTTGAGATCATCGTAGCGGTCGAACTCCATTCCCGAAAACCCGAGACTGACCTCTGAAGATCCTTTGCCTCGAACATCTGTTTCGATATCCCGGAATTCGTAGCGTTGGCGGTAGCCTTCCACCAGGGAGACCAGCCTGTCCTGACTGGATTTAAGGGAGCCTCGGAGGTCCGCCAGACTTTCGAGCTGCAGCGCCATCCGTGTGCGGTTGATGACCAGTTCACCAACGAGATTCATCAAAATGTCGAGACGCCGGGCGGGTACCCGAAGGGTTGCGCTCACTCCGGCGCCTTCTCCCTCTTCCGTCTGTTGACCGGCTGCTCGGCCCATCAGGAGATCATCGATTGTCTGGACTTCCTGATCGGCAACACGCGGCGCCCGACCGAGATGCCGCAGGCGATCCATGGCGTGCAGGAGCCGTTCTCCGAAATCGGCGGAATCCGCATCATCAGGATTCTGGAGGACTTTATCCAGTTGCTGCTCAATTCGATGAGCACCCGCGGCCAACGACGTATAGCCGACCGTATCTGAGATGCCCTTGAGAGTGTGAATCCACCGAAAGACACCCTCAAGAGCCGAGCCGAGGTCTGCGCCACCCTCCAAGTTGACGAGTTCATCCTCAATCCGCTCAAAGAGATCATCAGACTCGTCCCTGAAATCGGCTAGTGTCTCGGCATCAACTTGTGGGATCTGAATATCCACATGGGCCTTGCGTCGTTCGATGACGGCCAGTATCGTCTGAAGCGTGGTCATGGTCACTGATTTGACGTTGTCGATCGACATGTCCGGATCGGTCTCGGCCAGTCCGATACTCTCCTCGATCAGCCGTGAGCGCCCCCCAAATTCGTCCAGTCCGACGGTAGCGGCGCTGCCGGCCATGGTGTGAAAGAAGCGACCGACCTCACCCCAGGTTGGGTGCGTCAACGGAAGGTCATTGATCTCCTGAACCCACCGGCCGGCCATGTCGAGATGGTCCGAAATTTCCTCGCGGAGAAGATCGATCAAGTCTGAATCCCCGGCTGCCAACCACGCTCGAAGTTCATCCTCCGTCACGGGGGTCATCTTGACATCGGAGGGGTAGTCGTCAGGGTCGGCGCCCTCAGGCTCTTCATTTCCATCTGTAGGGGTCATGCCTCCCTCGATCTGAACCCGACTCTCTTCGACGGGGCCGAGAAATTCGGCTGCATCCTCCGAAAATCGTTGTTTCACCTCCTCGGACCAGCGAGCGAGGTCTGCCGGGTCCTCCTTCCCGCCGTCCTCAGAGCACACATTCTCAATGGAAAGGCGCAAGATCGGCAGGATTTCGGACAAGGACCCAAAACACGTTTCACCTTCTCCTCTTCCCGCTTGGTCGCGACCGAACTCCAGGAGGAGTTCCAGGGACGCGGATATTCCCGACACAACCGAGAGGCGCATCATTGCGGCAGCGCCGGTAAGACTATGGGCGACCCGGCTACAGGTCTCGAAGGTGCCGGAGTCCCATTCGGTTTTCAGATTCTCGAGACTCTGTTCGAGCTCCTTGATGAAGTTTCCGGCATCGTCACAGAAGAATTCGAGGAACTCACCGCGGTCAAAAGACTCCATGGCCTAACTCCTCTCCGTCGGTTGGGTGACCCGGTAGCACACGGCATCTGGGGTCGCCATCGACCGCCACCGTGTCGAATGAAGACCCGGAAACTCACTGTGACCGAGGAACAGTGCCCCATCGGTTGCAACACAATGAGTAAAGTGGTTCAGAATTGTTCGCACGGTCTCCTCCTGGAAATAAATCAGCAGGTTGCGGCAGAAGATGATGTCGAATGGGCCTGGCGGGGGCGGTCCGGAGAGATTGTGCGGCGCCGCTCGAACGATTCGCCGCAATTCCGGGATCGCCCTCCATCTGTCCGCGCCGAGGTCTTCAAAGAACCGGCCCCTTCGAGCCTTGCTGACGCCGTCCAACTCTCGACTGGTGAAAACACCTTCTTCAACTCGTTTGATGGCGGCCAGATTGACGTCGGTTGCCAGAATCTCCAGGTCCCATGCCTCCGGAAGGGTAATCCCCTCAAGCAGAATCATGGCCAAAGAGTAGGGTTCCGCCCCGATTGAACATCCGGCGGACCACAAGCGAAATCGAAAGGCGCCGGATCTGCGCCGAGTTTCCACCAGCTGGGGCAGCATGGTTTCAGCGAACAGATCCATTTGTGGTGGGTTGCGAAAAAAAGACGTCTCGGTGATGGTGACCAACTCGGTCAGTTGCCGCCTTTCCGGACCGTCGAACTCGAGACGAGCCAACAGTTCCGAAGGGCACATTCCGGTCTCCGTGAGGATTTGATTGATCCTCGCCATCAGAAATTCGCCCCTGGCGCCGGTAGTACGGAAGCCAAGATGTGCCCCGACCCACCGAAGAACTTCTCCTTCGTCCGCCCCGGGTAGACCACGTCTCCCTCCGGGCGGCAGTGGGCCGGCGGGCACGCCGGCCTCAGCCCTCAACCTTGAACTCGGCAACTGCATTCGTCAGGTCTTCGGACAGGCCCACGAGAGAGTCGGTCGTCTGCCGGGTCTGTTCCACGCCTGTAACAGCCTGCTTGGAAACGTCCGACACGACGCCCATTGCTTTCACGACCTCCTCGGCGCCGCGAACCTGTTGTTTCGCCGCCAGGGTGATTTCTTGTACCAGGTCGGCTGCTTTGGTTGACACTTCGGCAATTTGATCCAGTGCCGAACCGGCGTCATTCACAATACCGACCTGGCTTTCCACGTCCTGGGTCACCTGATCCATCGCGCGCACCGACTCGCCTGTCTCGGTCTGAATTGCCGAAACCAGCTCTTCGATTTCACGTGCCGCTTCGGCGCTCCGCTCGGCCAGACGTCTGACCTCCTCCGCGACGACAGAGAACCCGCGTCCGTGTTCACCAGCCCTGGCGGCCTCGATTGCGGCGTTGAGGGCGAGCATGTCGGTCTGAGCCGCAATCTTGGTGATGGTCTCGACGATGGTCGAAATCTCCATCGACCGGTCTCCGAGACGCTTGATCTGACGAAGCGTCGATAGCACCGACGAGCGAATGCCGTCCATCCCTTCGACGACCTGACCAACCTTCTGTTGGCCCTCGGTTGCGCTTTCCCGGGCTCGGTTTGATGCCACGGCCGTCGCTTCCGCGTTATTGGCCACCTGTTCGATGTTGATCGCCATCTCCTGGACCGCACTGGTCGTATTGGTAATATCCTCGAGCTGGCGCTGAGAACCGGTCGAGAGGGATTCCGACCCGGCCTGAATCTGATTGGCCGCAGAGGACACGCGCATCGAAGAGTCACGAATTTTTCCGATAACCTCCGACATATTCTCGAACATCAGGTTGATCGCATCCGCCACGTTGCCGATGATGTTCTCAGAAACTTTCGCTTCAGAGGTGAGATCACCGTCGGCGGCGTCGGATACAACTACGAGGAGATCCTGAATGTCCCGCTGCAGTTCGAGGCGTTCTTCATCCGATTGAATCAGAGTCAGAACCTGGTCGAGTGTGTTGTTGATCTGGCCCGCAACAAACCCCATTTCATCCTCGGACATGACCTGGCAACGAGCCTTGTAATCACCCTCGGCAACCATGCCCATCGTCTTGGCCACATCGTCGACAGGACGAATGACCAGGTATCGCAGGGCATAGACCAGGGCAACGACAAGCAGGGCCACACCGAGGAGCGCCAAGCCGGCCGTAATCAGCCGAGTCTTGCGTGCAGCGGCGACGGTGAGTGTCTCATCCATCGAAAGCACAACCGAGCCGACCGAATTGCCCGAGAAATCGGTCAAGGGGAAGGTGGCATGCCGCCATGACTGCCCTTCAATTTCTTGGCTTTGCAGTCCAAATCCGCCGTTATTCTCTGCGAGGTTGCCGACAACACTTGCCGGAAGAGCACGACCATAATCGGCGTCCGAAGCGTCGAAATAAACGAATTGGCCGTAACGCCCTTCTTCCCCGGACTCGAGAACACGGGCAGCAAGATTCCAGGCGATGTCATCGACGATCTTCTGGGTCAGGAAGAAGGTCACCTTCATGCCAGTGCGTGCCGCGGCGTCGTTGAGAGGATCGCCGATGCCGCCGCCAAACTCCACCGTGCCGACGTGTTCGCCACGGTTAAAAACCGGGACGACACCACGGAGACCCGGACCACCACGCCCCATCTCGAGGCCCATGACAGCCTGAGGTTGTTCATACCCTGCAAGTGCGCCGTTGGCGGCAAGAACCGTGAAACGGAAACTGGAGAGATCGTCTCCAAAGGCGCCGAGGGTCCACCCTGCGCCATCGGGATCGGTCGAGTGAACGCGGAAGAAGGACCGGGCCTGCGGAATGTGGAACTGGAACTGTCCCAGACCGTAGGTGTCGTGCTGTTGATGGTAGATCGGCGCCGTCAGATTTCGCAGTCGGGTCATCGACGGATTGGCTGCAATTTGTCGCAGAGTGGCCGGGTCGTTGATCCGGACCGGTTCCCCCTGTGCCTGTTCCAACTGTCCCTGGCGTTCGTAGAGTGGACCAAGTTCTGCCACTGCGTTGGCGAAGAGCTGTTGAATCTCGGGATTCTCGGCCATTTCAGCGGCCAGCCGTTGGTTACCACGGGTTGCCACGTCCATCAGGCCGAGCAAGGTTCCATGAGCCGTTTCGAGCTGGTTCCTGACCTGCTCCTCGTAGCGGGCATTCTGGGTGGCAATCAGGTAGATCGTCGTTCCGCCCAGAACGAAGATTGCCACCAGGCTGACTGCGATCGCCAGCTTGCGGCCCAGGGTGAGACCCTTTCGAGCCTCTTGAGACTGATCGTGAGTTTCAGACGTGGCCATGTCACTCTCCTTTGTGATTCCTGAGTTTCTACTGTTTAGCGGCGATGGCGGTTGTCCCCCAACCGGCTGTCACCGCTGTCTCGACGGTTTCCATCATGTGGTTGACGTCGAGGACCGCAATAGCCTGGTCCTCAACGACAATAGTTTTTCGAATCAACCCTTCGCCCTCGTCACCTTCCGCCGGAAGCAGAACAAGACCGAGCGTCGCGTCGATCGGGACGACCATACGCCCCTCTCCTTCTCCGACGATGAAGCCGATCGCCTCCTTGTTGGATGCATAAGGAGCATCATCGTCGATTTCGAGGAGGGTGTTGATATGGAGAACCGGCAGGATATCTCCATGATGATTAATGACACCGCCAACCACAGACGCCGTGGCGGGAACCCGGGTCTTGGCCGGGACCTCAATCACCTCGGCGACATCGGCAACCGAGACGGCGAAGAGTTGTGTATGCCGCCGGAAGAGAAAATGAGTCTCGGCGGCTCCTTCGGGGGAGGAGATTTCATCAGTGGTCATAAGAGCCGCCGAGCGACGCCAAGAAATTCGCCGGCATCAAATGGCTTGGTCACATAGGCATCCGCACCCTGTTTCTCACCCCAAAATTTGTCGGATTCTCCACCTTTCGTGGTGCAGAGGATGATCGGGATGTTTTTGGTGCCGTCAGCCTTCTTGAGTTTACGGCAGGCCTTGAAGCCGTCCATGTCCGGCATGATCACGTCGAGTACTATCAGAGCGGGGACTTCTTTGGCCGCCACTTCAAGCGCCTGTGTTCCATTTTCCGCAATCAGGAAGCTGTAGCCCAGGGGCTGCAAGGCCTTTTTGATGATCTCCTGTTCGGTTCGTACGTCATCAACGATGAGAATAGTTGGCATTGGTTTCTCCCTTTAGGTGTTGTTGCCACCTGAGCCTCCGGTCTGGAGAGGTGGTGTGGCGTCTGAGGTTGTGGTTGCGAATAATTCTGTCAGTTGTTCGGCGAAGAATGGCTTCGGAAGGAAACCGTTGAACCCCACGCGATACAGTTGGCGGATCTCAGCGTCATCGAGGTCCTCGCTCATTCCGACGATCCGAAGCGACTGGAACTCCCCGGACTGCCGCAGGAGTTTCACGAGTTTGGTGGTATCGAAGCCATCAAGATGAACTTCAATAAGAATGGTGTCGGGCTGGAAAATCTTGATCAGATAAGGAACCCGGTTGAAGCTGTCACTCTGGCAGCGGATTTCAACGCCGGAGTGTAAATTGGTCAGAATTTCGGTCACCGCCGGACAGAGGCCCTCTCCATCCGAATCCACCACCAGGACTCGCCGGAGTTGCCGTTCGCTGATCTCCCCTCTCCGTTGTTTGAGTCGAACGACCTCGGCCCCGAGGAGGCGGTAGAGAACCTGGCACACCTCGAAGGCGGTGGAATTCATCTGGTGGACGATATCCCGTACCGTCTTTTGGCCATCGACGAGATCGAAGATCTTCGACTCCAGAGGGGTCAGAGACAGGCGGGCAGAAAGGTGTGCAGAGCCGCTGCTCCGAACAATCGTGACATCGACTGAGGGAATGACACTTTCAATGATATGCCAGGCATCGGTCCGCCGGAGGCGTTCCATCCGGAGCTCGTCGATGTCGAGGTCGAATCCGAGGGAGAGGCCCTCCTCCGGACGGTCGTCGGAACTCTCTACCCGGAACTGAAGTTCGGGTTCCTCCATGGCTTCGAGAAGAGCAGTGACGGAGATTTCCCGCGCCAGACTACGTGCGGCATCGGGATCCAGAAGATCCGCATCCACCAAAGCGGCCACTGCGGATCTTTCCCCGACCTTTTGCTGTTCTACGGCGTCTCGAAGGCCCCGACCAGGGACATCGGTGAGCCGGCTGATCACTCGGTCCGCTTCAAAAAATGTCCTATGGGGAATGGAATAGGCCACCCGCCCGCCGTCCAACCAGACGACAAGGCTCAGGCCGTCCCGGTCGGCCAACTCTATCATTCCGGTGAGACCATCTCGTTCGCAGGCGGCAAAAACGTCTTCCAGAGAAACCAATCGGGTCGAACCTGCGAGCAACAGGGATTTCGATGAGTCCTGGGATTCCACCTTGACCATGCCCATGGTGTGGCGGATCTTAGCCGGGATTGCCTGCCACTGCTTATCGTCCAGTCGGTTGGAGACCAGGGTCGCCAGAGTCGGAAGAAATGCGACCCGCCCACCACTGCCTTCGGACTTGCCGGTCATCGGGGCGGCCTTCCGGGTGATCTCCAGAACGTGTTCCACCACGGAAGTCAAGACGACTGGCGTGAAAGGCTTGGTCAAGAAATCTACGACGTTGGACAGATCCATATAGAGTTTTCGAATATCCGCGCCCTTTGCGGAAATCATCAGGATCGGAATAGACGCCGTTTCGGCGTTTTCGAGGAGGGAACGACAGATTTCAGTTCCGCGCCCGTCCGGAAGGATATAGTCGAGGAGAATCAGATCCGGTCGAAATATCGGAACTTTGTGGAGGGCCTCTGCCTTGTTTTCCGCGAGCTCCGTACGATAGCCTTCTCGTTTGAGGACCCGTTCCGCGAGCTTGCGAATCGTCAAGCTGTCGTCCACGATCAGGATTCGTCGTTCTTTCACTGTGATGACCCTCCGCTCCCTTCGTTGTTCCACTCCACGACAAGGGCTGCACCGGAATGAACGGAGGTGCCGAGTCTCAGGAGGTCCGGAAGACAACCTCCTTCGGCAAATTCCAATAGTGCCTTCGTGCGCTCCTTGGGATTTGTCTCTTCGGCTTCGAACCAACCGGCAGGCATCAGTATGAGATGGTCTCCAGCCGTCAGTTTCACCCGTCTTTCCTTGCCCGAGGGAGAATCCCTTGTCCCGGTCAGGGCGATGCCGGGGCTTCGCGTCAGACCCACCGGGGGCAGTCTCCTGGTGTTGACCAGCCAAAGGTCGAGATCCCCGGTCAGCAGGACTTCGAGAGTCTGCACCGACCGTCGAAAAATAAGGAGGGCGGGCCGATAGAATTCTTCCCAACCCAGGATGGAACGGGCCACTTCGACGAATTTCGTCGTGAACGAGGCATTGGTTTGTCGCGCCTCGATACATTGACATACCAATGCCTGGGTAAAAAGGGCATGTTCTCTGGCGTCGAGTCCCTTGAGGCCCGCCTCGGTGGCATGCAGGACGGTGACATCTTCACTTCCTGGACAGCCTCCAAAAAACGGATAGGGCTTGTCCCTGCCGGGGATGACGGAGACCTTCAACCCGGAATCACCCGGAGCGCACAATTCGAGTTTGGCAAGCCGGCTCTTGAAGGCCAACCCTCGAAAGGTCTCCGATTTCTGCGTGTCCAGTTGACCAAAAGTCTCCTCGACCCTTGAGCGGGAAAGGGAGGGGGCACCGAGGTGACCAAGGGCATACCGAACTTGTGCCACGACAGCCGAACCCGCGTTTTTCTCGGAACCGACTACAACGTGCGGAATCGTGAGTTCGTTGAGACAGACCTCCTGAAGGTCATTTAAAGCTCCGACCACCGCAACGATTCCGGTTGGTGGAAAACCAGCCAGCAGGGCTTCCATGATTGGTTGAGTGAGTAGTTTCTTGCCAGTGACGACCAGTACATCGACCGATGTGTCGGTGGGCTCGGTCGGTCGGCAGAGGAAGTGGTCTCCCAGAACTGCTTCGAGCTGCTTCTGGGTTTCCTGGTGGAGATAGCCTTCATCACCGACGATCCCCAAGATGACGGAGGCTTCACCCGGTCGAGTCAAATGGTGCTCCCGTCCTCTTCCAGGATGCTCCAGTCGACGTCGTCGGCACTGGATTCCAGCGGGTCTCCTCCTTGGGAATTTGATGTTCTAACCGTCGATCCAAGATGATCGAGCAGTTCGGTCAGCCTTTCGCAGCGGATATGCGTTGAGGGCATCTCCTGGAGTTCGTTGACGGTCGCCATGAGGCCATTGGCCGCCATCCACTGGTAGAGACGCCCCAGTGCACGGCGCTGGAGCTCAGCATAGCGCTGTGTCTGTTCTGTTCCTTGCCGGTAATACCAGGCATCCAACTCGGCTCGATTTTGCATCAGCAGCCCTTCCCGGACAGCCTCCACAAGGTGCATCAGTTTGGCAAACTGTGCCGATTCGAGTTCTACGGTCGGTTCTTCGGTCGCCTTCGGACAATTGGCAGGGGGCGCCGGCGCCGTACCATGGAGTTCCTCGTCGATCTCCCTGAGGGTGTCGAGGAGAAGAAATGTGACACCTCTCCCGCCCGGAAAACTGGCCGGGATATCAGCCGGAATGTCGATTTCCGTATAGAGATATGAACCCTCTTGGCATTGGCAACAGGCCTTGATGGCCGTTCTCCCGATGGAATCCTGTCCCTCGGCGTGGA
Source organism: Thermoanaerobaculales bacterium (assembly GCA_029932545.1). Taxonomy (GTDB): domain Bacteria; phylum Acidobacteriota; class Thermoanaerobaculia; order Thermoanaerobaculales; family Sulfomarinibacteraceae; genus DAOWGJ01. Next base: position 20,416 of record JAOZPW010000011.1, read on the forward strand.
TCAGGGCGCCGTTTTGGAACCAGAGGGTGAAGGCACATTCCTTATCTACGCTGCACAGGAGGAGTACTCCCTGGGTGCTCTCCGCGCCGAAATGTTCGAGAAGACTGGGAACCTGATGACGACTGAACGATCCGGTGGAGAAAGACCGGGCCGATTCCTTCCCGTCCTCTCCGTCTCCGGCGAGAGCCGTGTTCAGTCGTTCCAGGACGAATGGGCTGTTGCAACACTGAATCTGCTGGGCGAAGCCTGCGAGATAATCTCGGAGTAGTCCCTTGGTGGCGTTGTCGGGTTGCTCTGTTTCCACGTCCCCTCCGTGTGCTGAGCCCTTCACAATGTGGTCTCGAATAAAGACCACTCCCAAATATACATGAATATCATTTTTCACGATACAGGTAAATATTCAAATAGACTCGTGTGTCTGCAACAATGATAGGATGGACGTGCAGAAAGATGGGATTGAACGCAGCGATCTTTGATCTCGACGGCCTCCTGGTGGATTCCGAGCCGCTTTGGCGGCAGGCCGAACGAGAGGTCTTCGCCGAAGTCGGCCTGATGCTGACCGATGATGACTGCCGCAGCACCATGGGTATGCGATGCGATGCGGTCGTGGCCCTTTGGCATCAACGGAACCCATGGCTCAGTGCCTCACCGGCCGAGATCCAAAAGGGGATTGAGGCTCGTGTCCTGGCCTTGATGCGTTCTCAGGGTCAGGCGATGCCGGGTGTTGATCATGCGCTTGATCTGGTGGAGAGCATGGGCTGCCGGCTAGCGGTGGCTTCATCGTCCAGTCCAGCGTTGATCGCCGGGGCGCTTGATCGATTGGGGATTTTCGACCGGTTTGCCGCCCGGTGTTCGGCCTTCAATGAACAGCATGGCAAGCCCGATCCCGCAGTCTTCTTGACGGCGGCGAGCCAATTGGGCGTTGATCCGCGAACATGCCTCGCCTTTGAAGACTCTCCGCCGGGTGTCGAGAGTGCCCGCGGGGCCGGAATGCGAGTCGTGGCGGTGCCGGATGCCGAGCATTGGGGCCATCCGGGTTTTGATGTGGCTGATGTTGTACTCAAGAGCCTGGCGGACCTCCGCATCGAACACTTGAAGCCCCGTTTTTTCGAGGGATCTTGACCTGAGTCCGTTGCGCGGGTAGGGTGGCCGCTGTTCAAACAGGCGTGGCCAATATTGATGTCACGACTGAATCTAGGAGGCAACATGGCAGGCAAAGCAGATATGGTGAATGGCATTTCCGAACTGACGGGCATCGACAAGACCAAGGTCGCGATGGTCTACGATTCGATGTTTGATGAAATCGGCAAGACTCTTGCTGGTGGCGACAAGGTTTCGGTTCCTAACTTTGGGACCTTCCTGGTTTCCGAGAGGGCGGCTCGCCAGGGCCGTAACCCGGCAACCGGCGCGACCATTCAGATCAAAGCGTCGAAGACCGCTCGTTTCAAGGCGTCGAAGAACCTCAAGGATCGCCTGTAGGAAGAAGCTTCCAGCTGTCAGCTGGGAAGAGAGAGCTGCTGTTCGCGTTGTAGAGGAGTGGTTAATTTCCCGACCCGAGCCTTCGCTCGAGTCGTTCTCCGAGAAGTAGAGCCAGTTGCTCCTCCATTGGGGGAGGGGCTGGCTCGTTTTCTTTGAGCCATGGCCACATGATCGCGGCTGGTGGTTCGGTAGTCCTTGCCAGATTCTGTTCGATTGCTGCAGTGAGAATTCGTGGAGGGAGACCGCCGCCGAGACCGACGGAGACCAAAGGCGGTGTCCTGCCGCCGCCGGGCTGTCCGATCAGGAGGTGTCCGATCTCACCATCCATCGCTCGCATCAGCCGAATCATCGGGTCATTCCAAAGGGCGAGCTGGGCTTCCTGAACGGGTGACAATGACTGGTGACTGCCGGCAGAAATGCTCAGCGAGAATCCGGGTTCACCGGCCCAGGTCGATTGAGCAAAGGTCAAAAGCGTGATTGCCATGAAGAGTCGAAGCATGAATCCCATCTCCTACTATAACGGCGATTGTCGGAAGGAGTTTCCAACTAGGGAACGGGTTCGGGATTTGGTTCAAGATGCCGCGCTACACTTTGCCGGGGGTGAGCTGATGCGTCGGTCGTTTTTCTTTCTTCTTGGTGTCTTGATTGCCTGCGCAGGGGCGGCGTATGAGTTTCCGGTGGACTACGAGATTACGGTTGAGCTGAATCCCCAGACCCACCGGCTCCAGGGTGCCGAGAGGATCCGTTGGACCAATATGGGAGGTGTGCCGACCTCCGAACTCTGGTTCCACCTCTACCTCAACGCCTTTGCCGGTGACCGCACGACTTTCATGCGGGGCATGGGCGAGGGCACGCTTCGCGGGGGACGTGAAATAGACCGCGAGTGGGGCTGGACCCGGGTGATATCTCTTCGGTCGGAAGACGGTATCGACCTGCTGCCGAGTTTGACCTTCGAGCGCCCTGATGACGGAAACCCGGAGGATTTCACCGTTGCCCGGGTTCTGTTGGAGCGTCCGGTCGAGCCGGGTGCGTCCGTGACCGTTGATGTGACCTTTGAGGCCCAACTGCCGAGGGTCATCGCACGAACCGGATGGGCGGGTGATTTTCACTTGATCGGCCAGTGGTTTCCCAAGTTGGGAGTCTATGAAGCGGAGGGTCACGGTGGGCGAGCGGAGGCGGGATGGAACTGCCACCAGTTCCATCCTGCAACCGAGTTCTACTCGGACTTCGGGCGCTATCGAGTACAGCTGACCGTGCCCGAGGATTTTGTCGTTGGCGCCACCGGGGTTCAGATGGATGAAAGGACGGTGGCGGAAGGAACGGCCCGAAAGCGTACTTTGACTTTCACCGCGGATCGGGTGCACGATTTTGTGTGGTGTGCGGCGCCGGCCGATCTGATGGCGGTGATCGAGAGTGATTTTGACCCCGGCCGTGACGTTCCGGCGCCGTGGCTTCAACGGGCACAGTCCCTCCTGGACTTGAGTGCCGCCGAACTGGAACTGCCGCCGGTTCACCTGCGTCTTCTTGTGCCCCATACCCAAATGGAATTAGGGGATCGCATGCTGCGAGGCGCCCGGCTCGGTATGGCCTGGTACGGCTTGTTCTACGGCGCCTACCCCTATCCCCAGTTGACCCTCGTCTCGCCGCCGCCGGGCGCGGAGGAGGCTGCCGGCATGGAGTACCCGACCTTCATCACCACTGGTGCCACGAAGCTATTGGAGTATCCACCGGTGTCCTGGCTCGGGATCAACGAAGGCGTTACGGTTCACGAGTTCGGGCACCAGTACTTCCAGGGCATGCTGGCCTCGAACGAGTTCGAGCAAGCCTGGCTGGACGAGGGTCTCAACACCTATGCGGACACGTCGTGCATGGAGGCCATCTCCAACGACCGGCTTGTGCCGGAGATTCGGATTTCGGGATCCTGGGCAAGCAAACGTCTGTCGTGGGCCCTCCGTAATTCTCCCGTGCAAGTGGATCTGGAGGCGTGGAAATTCAGGACCCGACGGGACTATGGCACCGCCAGTTACAAAAAAACTGCTCTCGTGCTGAAAACCCTGGAAGGTCTTTTGGGTCCAGACGTCTTTGCCCGGGCCATGAGATCGTATGTTGACGCCTGGCGTTTCCGTCATCCGACTGGAGACGATTTCTGCGTGGCGATCAGCGAGAGTGCCGGTGAAGATTTCGGTTGGTTCTTTGCCCAGGCCCTCGAGGGAGATGCCATTGTCGATTGGGCCGTTGAAGATGTCATTCAACGCGAGAAGACACCGGCTGAGGGCATGATATGGGACGGCAGCCGGTGGGTCGGACCGGCCGGTGAACAGGGTGACTCGGGTGACGATGACGCTGCCGGAGAGCCTGAGGCTTGGGACATCCATGCGGACATCATGCGCCGTGGGGATTTTCAGGGTCCGGTCGAGGTGCTGTTCCTCTTTGACGAGGGTCGTGAAGAACGGCGAATGTGGGCTGGACAGGATCGATGGGTTCGTTTTGAGTTTGTCAGTTCCGAGCGGCTGGTTGCGGTCGTGGTTGATCCCGAGGGCGTGTGGGCTCTCGAGGGTGAGCGAACCAACAACTATTGGCGGGACCAACCCGATTCTGGTGCGGCAACGCACCGGTTGTGGTGGGCTCCGGCCGCCATGCGGTTGATCGCTCTCGCCGTTCAGCCCTGGAGTTAACCATGGCAGAAAAAAAGCAGCGACCGTCGATCATCTGGGGTGTGCGTACGGCAGCCCGGATGTGGGCTCTGGTTGTGGTGGTGTGGCTGGTGGGTATGGCCTTCTTTGTGCCGGCATCGGTGGTGTTGCAACGCGCCGCTGTTGAAGCCTTCGGTCATGTGCCCGAGGGCTTCGATCTCCCGGTCGGCGATGGCGCCATCCTGATGATGGGACTCCTGCGTGATGTTGCCGACACATTGCTCGTTGGTCTGGTTCTTGCGGTCGTCTTGTCGTGGAGTTGGACCGTCTTGTGGCACGCCGGAGTTGCCCGGGTTTCGGTCTGGGATCCCGAGAGCTCGTCCGGTGTTTCTCGGATCCTCGGGTTGGGCCTGGGTGCATGGTGGCGCTACTGCCGCCTTTCCCTGGTGGCTCTCGTTGCGCTCTTGGCCTTGCTGGCCGCCATTTGGTTCCCCCTGACCCTGGGTATCAAGACAGCATTCGAGGCCATGGCCGAGGACCGGATGGTTCTGTTGATCGGCATTGGTGTCGTGCTCAGTCCGATGGCGAAGTTCCTGGTATGGGGCGCGACCCTGCGCGGCGCCTGGGAACTCGCGCGTCCCGACGCCCGTTCGCCTGTGATGGCGTGGCTGCGTGGGCTGATCGGTGTTTTTCGCCAGCCCTTCTCTACTTTTGGAACTCTCCTTGTCCTAGGCATTGGGCAGGCGTTATTTGCTCTTGTTCCCCTGGTGGCGCCGATATACGTTCCGGCACTGCGGGGAACTCCCGTTGGCTCTGGAGTCGCAGCCGCAGCAACTCTTGCCGCGTCCTTTCTCCTGGTGGCATTGTTCGCGGCCTTCGCGCCCATCAGTGGGGTTGTGTTCCGATCCGGAGACGACGACGAGGCGTAGCAACAGTTTGACCCAGGCTCAGAACCCAAGATCCGAGAACACGAGCGCTGCTCTCCGGCGGCGCGTGCGGGGTTTTGCATTCTTCACCGGGCAGTCCTCCCGGCAGCACCGGCGTTGCGAAGAATGACCTCGGCGGCCTACGGCGTTAGGCGAGACTCGATTGCTGACGGCGGCGCCGTGGGGTGCCCGGTGTCGCCCTTCTTCGCAACGGCGATTTGGTTGGGAGTTCTGCCTGGTGAAGAGAGGGCGCACCCGGCACACCCCGATTTGGCGTCTTGTGCGCCCTAGATATTGGACGTCGGCGTTGGCTGTTCAGTTGCTGAGGCGGCGCCGGTCGCGGGCACGACTACCAAATCGTCTCAACCGCAGAGTAGTCCCGGATCTTCTGGTCTTTGGTGACGATGGGGGCGCCGATCGAGAGTGCAGTTGCGATAATGATACGGTCAGCCGGATCGCTGTGAGGGTAGTCGTCCAGCTGAACCGAGCGCACCGCAAGGCGATGATCGACAGGGATGAAGTGAAGGAACCCAAGAGCTTCCGAGTGGCCTATCCAGTCGTTGACATCAATCGTCAGCTCCAGTCTTCCTTTGGCCACCAGTAACGCTACCTCCCAGGCACTGATGGCCGAGATATGGAGTTGGTTTTCGGCGGCCGCCTCGGTAATGGCGTCATCAGCGGTTGCAGAAAGCCGAGAGTCGCCACTGACCCACCACACCCAGCTATGAGTGTCGAGAACGATCATGACAG
>JAOZPW010000012.1:0-16143 GCA_029932545.1 Thermoanaerobaculales bacterium
GGGCTAGGAACCGACGCCAGGCCGAAGGCCTGCCGAGCCGGAGGCTCGGGCCCGCGAAGCGGGTAGCGTGGGCTGAAAATGCCCGGGCTGCGTTGTTGCCTTGGCGCAGGGATTTTCCAAGGGATATGAGAACCTGAGCTCCACAAGATCGACCGTTGATGAGTGACCTGATTGCAGGATTGACTGTTGAGGAACACCGAAGCCGGGAGGCCCTTATCGACACACCCGAAGCAAGGGGATCAAGTTTCAAGTTTCTAGTTTCCAGTTTCAAACTCATCTGGCGGAGCCAGATGAGTCCTACTTCAGCTCAACCCTGTCCCCAACAATTATCGGTGACCATCCGCGGGTGATGATGGCTGTTGAATACGTTTCCTCCACTGTCAGAATACCGATTTCACCGACAATCAGACGAGGCATTCCTTCGACGGGATTGTCCCGGAAAATCGTCGCAAACTGACCTGGATACAGACCCTCGGCCTCGCCCAAGTCAACCATCAAGACCTGCCCGGCTGCAGTCATTGAGAGGAAATCCTTGTTGTGAATGACGTATCCGGTGGGCTTACCGTTGGGATCGTCGCACCGGTCTGTTGGGTCCGGGGCGATGACCAGCGGAACCGGGATCGGGCGGAAGGGAAGGAGTACATCGCCCAAGGAGATGGGGTCACAGGCGAAAGTGATTTCGGCAATTGAAGAGTTCTCCTTGGCACAGAGAATCTTGAGCTGCCCGACATAGGGATAGACATGACCGAGAGGGCTGTTGGAAATGGGGTGTCGAACCTTATTGTGACGGTGGAGAATGAAAAAGCGGTCTCCAGCTTTGATTCCCTGTTCTGCGCCTCCGTCGATATAGACGACATCAGCTTCCGAATAGTGATCCTGGAACTGGATTCTCTCGGCGGAATTGATGCTGAAAGAGAAAATCGACTCGTCCTGGATCAACCGGCCGAAACAGTAGATCTCAGCCGATGAGGCCAAGGGGAATGGGAGTCCGCCGGCGGTCTCTTCGGATTCCGGTGGAGGTACGATCACCTCTTCGGGGATCTCCTCGATAATCGGCTCCGGCTCCACAACGGCCAGGTCGATGACCAGGGGGTCGCCAGGGTAGATCCAATGGGAGTCCCTGATGTAGGGGTTTCGTTCCCAGAGCTGGGGCCACAGGTATGGGTCTCCCAGGTAGGTCCGGGCAAGATCCCAAAGGGTGTCTCCCTTGACGATGATGTGAACCTGACTGCCCTCCGGAAAATCTGCCGGAGGGTCATAGGGTGTCCAGTGATCCCCAACCAAGTGTAGCGGCTGCGGTGGAGGGGCGACAGCCCCGGACGCAGCGAGACACGGAAGCAGGGCCAAGACGCCGAAGAAAACCGGAAATTTGATCTTCATGTTTCCTCTCCCAACTGGAAGCACAATTTCAGGGTACTGTACGTATGCAAATGCGTCAAACCTCAGTCCTTACTTGGCGGCGTCTGGGTCAAACACCGAGGCTCACTGTGGATTTTCAACCGGCGGCTTGTCCTCAGTCGTTTTTTTGTTCTTCTTCGCTTCCCGTTGCTTCTCTTCGATGAGCTGCTTCAGGTATTCCTGTGCATCGGTGATTTCCGTCTGTACTCTCTCATACAGGGCATCGGCTTCGTCCATACGCTCGAAATCGGGGTAGTTTTCCCTGAGAAAATCAATTCGCCAGGATGCTGCCAGCCAGCGCTTGTTCCTCGCGTAGAACTCGGCGGTTATCAACTCGTGTTCGGCCAGTACGTCAAGTAATTGCCCGATGCGACTCTCCGCCTCCTCATAGTAATCGGAGTCCGGGTACAAGGTGAGCAGCTGCCGGTAGGCATTCAGGGCCTCTTCGACGGTCGACAGGTCCCGGTCCGGCTTCATCTGGCGGGCTGAATAGGTTTGGCCCACCATCAAGAGAGCGTAGTCCCGATCGGGGTCGTTGGGATAGCGATTGGCGAAATCGCGGAAGCGAAGGCGGGCTTCGGTCAGGCTGGCGGTGTCCTTTTTTACGGCAAAGGTATCCGCGACCCGCAAGGCCGCCTTATGACCCATGGGGTCGTTTGGAAAGGTGTCGTAGACGAAACTGAAGTAATCCCGGGCATCTTCGATCTTGCCGGCGGCGTAAAGGGTCTCTGCCTTTTCGAAGATCTCAGTTTTGTTCATGTCGGTCAGTTCGGTCAGCAGTTCCTCTTCTCGAGAGGCGCTGGAACACCCGAAGAGCGTGGCAAAAACCAGAGACAGCAGCACCAGGCGGCGCATATCGATCATGTTGTTTCTCCTTGAAGGGCGGGGCTCTCCGCCCCCGATTCTCGCAGTTTCTTGAGGGCGGCCCCTCGGTCGGTCTGGCCGAATACGCTGGAACCGGCCACCAGTGTTGTCGCCCCCGCCTGGACCAGAGGCCCGATGGTGTCAGGGTCCACGCCGCCATCGACTGAGATGTCGAGATGACCATTGGTGGCCATGGCGCGGAGACGGGTGATCTTTGACAGGGTCTCGGGGATGAAACGCTGTCCTCCAAAACCGGGATTGACCGACATCACCAGAACAAAGTCGACCCAGGCCAGGGCCTCCTCGAGAAGACTGATCGGAGTCGAGGGGTTGAGGGCTACTCCGGGCGCCATCCCCAGATCTCGAATCGCAGTCAGAGTTCGATGGAGGTGGGGACATGCTTCGACGTGGACCGCAACTCGGGCGACACCGGCCTCTGCCAGTGGCCCGATCAGCGAGTCTGCGTCGGTGACCATCAGATGGGCGTCAAGGGGCACCGTCGCGCAGTGTGCCAGGGCTGCTATGACCGGAGGGCCAAAGGTCAAATTGGGGACGAAATGGCCGTCCATCACGTCGAGATGAAGAAGATCCGCACCGCCGGCCTCAACTTCGGCAATCTCCCGGTCGAGTTGGGCGAAGTCGGCGGAAAGTAACGAGGGCGCCAGACGGAACATCATCGGCTGATCCACAGGGTGATGATATCGGAACGCGAAAAAGGACTGCCGGCCGGTGGGTACTGTCGAAGCACCATTCCCGGTGCTATACCCGGATAGTCGACCTCGTGGACCCTACCGAGACGGAACCGGCGCTGGTCGCAGAATCTTTGAACCTGGGTCAGTTGTCGCGTTAGGAGGGACGGCATGACCCACAGGGGTTGAGCGGGCCTCCGGTTGGTCAAGAGATCAATGTCGGCATCGGGAAGGACCGTAGTGTCGATCGCAGGCGTGGTCTCGAGAACCGAATCCGCACCACCCTGCCCGAAGACTTCTGCTCGCCGCCCGGGTTTCAGACCGGCGGCCTCCAGGGCGCGGATGGCCGCTTGAGGTGATTCACCCCGGATGGCCGGAACTTGGATCTGTTCATCACCGAGACTTCGGCTGATCCGAACAACGCTCCCGGTCTTGACATGAAACCCCGGCAAGGGGTTCTGGAAAGCAATCAGGCCTGGCGCCACCGTGCCACTGAAGACTCCGGTTTCGTCATATTCGACGATCAGGCCGAGATCATGGGCCTGGCGTTCGGCATCCTGATCCTGCAGGCCACGAAGTTCCGGGATAGAGACCGTGCCCAGGTGGACTGTATAAACCAGTGAAAACCACCCTGTGGCTCCGGCCGCCAAGAAAAAGACGCCCACTAAGATCAGTCGTCCGATCATCGGCGTGAATCTAGCACGGAGCGGGGCATCGGCCATCCAGTACCTTCTTCGGCATCAGCCGCGCGAGAACAATTTCGAGACAAATTCGATCTTGGCGATGTCGTTGAATACGACGACAACCATCAGCAGGAGCAGGGCCACAAAACCGACTTCCAGGATTTTTTCCTTGAGTCTGAGAGAGAGATCCCGGCGCATGGCACTCTCGAAAGCCAGGATTGTGAGGTGGCCTCCATCGAGAACCGGAATGGGGAGGAGATTGAAGATCCCCAGTTGCAGGGAAATGACGCCCATCAACCAGATCAGCGAATGGATTCCCGCCTTGGCCGCCTCTCCGGAAATCCGTGCAATGTCGATTGGTCCGGAAACCTGACTGAGAGAGGCCTTTCGGGTGAACAGCCGGCCGAGGACTCGAAAGGTCTCCCGGGTCATGCGTCGGCACTCGGTGACGGCTGCGCCGACGGCTGCAATGGGCCCCATTCGTTGGAGTTCTGAGGGGAAGACCATCGCGATTCCGATCTTGCCCTCGCCGCCCTCGTCACGTGGGGTCACCGTCAATATTTGGTGCGTTCCGCCGCGATTGACCACGAGCTCGAGAGCCTCCTTGGGGCGTGGGGCGATTAAGCGGATCAGATCGTAGAACTGATCGACGGGTTGACCATCGATTGAAAGAATGACGTCCCCCGGCTCGATTCCGGCGGCTTGAGCAGGTGCGCCGGGCATCAGGCGAACGACCTCGGCGCTCAGAGGCGGCAAAATACCCGAGTAGCCGAAGCCGTAGCGGGTGACCTTATCCGGTGTCAGGGCGATGTCGATCGTCGCTTCTTCCCGCTGGATTTCGAGGTGGACTTCCCTGCCACCGGCCGAGAGGATCGATCCTTCAAGGTCCTGCCAGGTCTCCATTGCCTGACCGTCGACCGACAGCACGCGGTCGCCAACCTCGATACCTGCCGCCGTACCCGGAGACTGTGGTTCGACCCATCCGACCACCGGCAGCTCTGATCGATAGGTCGGAATCTCGACGCCGATCAGAAAAGCCACCGCAACAAAGACCACGGCGGCAATGACGTTGGTAATCGGCCCGCCGAAAAGAATCAGGCCTCTCTTCCATCGTGCCAACAACTCAGGTTCTTCATCGGTGCCGCCGGTTGTCAAATCGGTTTCGTCCGGTCCCAGCCCGACGATTCGGACGTAGCCTCCAAAGGGAATCAGACTGAGGCGGAAATCGGTTCCGCCGCGCTCGAAGCCCCACAGGCGCTTGCCGAAGCCGACCGAAAACACTTCCACCGGTGCTCCAACCAGGCGTGCCATCAGGAAATGGCCCGCCTCGTGGATGACGATGAGCACACCGAGGACCAAAAAAAATGCGAGGATACTGACGATCATTGACGACTCCAAAGGGCTGACTCGACAGTCAACCGACCGGTCCCGCTTCGACGGATTGATCCGCCCTTGTGCGGGGCCATCAGGACATTATAACAACTAGAGGCCCGGCCGGAAACCCTCACACGGCTGCAAATCGCGAATGAGGCGCAATTTGCGACGCCGTAAGTCCTTGAAGTAGAGGGACTACGACTTCGGCCTTCCGACGTCACACCTCGCACCTCATCGCAATTTTCGCTTCGAGGGGGGTTTCCGGCCGGGCCTCTAGCGTGCTGAACGTATTCAGTTGAGGATTTCTGCTGCAAAATGCCGAGCCTCGTCATCGGCAGCCAGCGCCTGCTCAAGGTCGATCAAAGGACGGTTTTGGGGCGCCCACTGGTCCATCACGGCTTCTACGGTTACGGTGATGTCCGTGAATGCACAGGCGCCCTCGAGAAAGGCGGCGACGGCAACCTCGTTGGCCGCGTTCATCACCGCGGGCATTTCGCCTCCGGCCTTCAGGGCCTGTCTTGCCAACCGGAGGGCGGGGAACCTGGTTGGGTCCGGCGCTTCGAAGGTCAGCTGTGCCACTTGAGCCAGATCGAGTGCAGGCAGGGGTGAATCCAGGCGGTCGGGCCATGCCAGGGCATACATGATCGGAAAACGCATGTCGTTGACCGAGAGTTGTGCGATCAGCGTGCCGTCGACGTATTCCACCAGGGAATGGACCAGGCTTTGGGGGTGGACCACGACGTCTATTGCCTCCGACGGCATGCCGAACAGGTGGTGGGCCTCGATGATTTCGAGCCCCTTGTTCATCATCGTTGCCGAATCAACGGTGATCTTTGGTCCCATCTTCCAGGTCGGATGGTTCAAGGTTTCTTCCAATGTTGCATGTGCAATCTTCTCGGCTGACCAGGTTCGGAAGGGTCCGCCGGAAGCTGTCAATATCAGCCGTTTGACCCGGTCTGAGGGACCAACGCGAAGGGCCTGGTGGATGGCGTTGTGTTCGCTGTCGACCGGCAAAATGTCAATGCCGGCATCCCTGGCTGCCGCCATAACGACGTCTCCGGCAACTACCAGAGTTTCCTTGTTGGCCAGGGCAATATTCTTGCCCGCCCGGATCGCCGCCAACGTTGGGGCAAGACCGACTGATCCGACCAGGGCCGCGACGATTGTGTCGGCAGCTTCGGCGCAGGCAACCTCTTCCAAGCCTTCGGGGCCGTAAGTGAAGCGTGTTCCCGGAAACTCCCCGGCCAGTGTCGCCGCATCCTCGTGGCGACGGACCGCTACAACCGAAGGTTGGTGTTTTCTGATCTGCGGGCGGAGGGCCTCCAGGTTGAGCCCCGCTGCCAGAGCTTCGATGCAGTAGCGGTCCGGAAAGGATTCAACTACGGACAGGGTCGATATTCCGATCGATCCTGTGCTCCCGAGCACGGAAAGAGATTTCACGGCATCAGTCCCACTGCTACCAGGAAAAGGAGAATAAAGGGTGCGGCAAAGAGCAGGCTGTCGGTCCGGTCCAGCAGTCCGCCGTGCCCGGGGATCAGGGACGATGAATCCTTGACGCCGGTGTCCCTCTTGAATAGCGATACAATCAGGTCCCCGACCGGTGCGGCAACCGAGAGGATTGCAGCCAGGCTGAAAATATGGGGCCAATCGAAAGGCAGCGGGAACAGGGTCTGAAATATGGCGGCGGCCCCAAAGGTTGCGGCCACTCCGCCGGCAAGTCCTTCCCAGGTCTTCTTGGGCGAAAGGATTGGCGCCATCTTGTGACGTCCGAGGTTTTTCCCGACGTAGTACGCGCCGGAGTCCCCGATCCAGATGACCACAAGGAAGAAAATCAGCAGGCGGATGCCGGTGATTTCATCGGCCGGCATGGTGCGCAACCAGGCGAAGCAGGCACCGGTGATACCGAGGTAGATAATGCCGAAAACATCGACCGCCGTCCCGGCCAGAGCTCCCACGGGCGCACTGGCGTGGACCAGGTGGATCGCAGGGGCGGCCACCACGACGGTGGCAACGGCGAAGCCCAGGCCGGCCGGCCCATAGATGGCGGCGGCGGCCAGCACACCGGCCAGGGCGACCACTGGGAGGTAACGACCGGTGGCAAGACCTGATCCGCGGGCCATGCGGCAGAGTTCGTCTCCGGCGATCACGACCAGGACAGAGATTAAGAGGGCCGAAACCCACCCTGGCGCCCACACGATGCATATCAGAACCAGGGGGCCGGCGATGACGGCAAAAAGTTCACGTTTAAACAGAGGTGCCTCCATGGGGTTCGGTTCCGGTCAAATTCTCAGGATCCAGGCCACCAAAACGACGATTCCGTTGCTGATAGGACTGAATGGCTTCGAGGAGTTCGGTGACGCCGAAATCGGGCCAGAGGACCTCGGTGAAGTAGATTTCCGAGTAGGCAATCTGCCACAGGAGGAAGTTGGAGACTCGTTGTTCGCCGGATGTGCGGATCAAGAGATCGGGGTCGGGCGTGCCTGCCGTGTCGAGATGCCGGTTGATCCAGTCTTCGTCAATCTCGTCGGGTTTGAGTCGTCCCTGGCCGGCATTGGCGACGGCTTCTCGGAGGACCCGGCTGAGTTCGTGTCGTCCGGAGTAGTTGAGGGCGATTTTTACCAGTGTCCCTGTACAGTCCCGGGTCGCCTGCCGGGCCCGGTCAAGGTATTTCCTGACCGACGGGTCCAGACGCTCCAAATCACCTATCGTCCCGAATCGGAGATTGTTTTTTTTGAAGGTATCCAGTTGCGAGTCGATGAATTCTTTGAGGAGGCCCCAAAGGGCGCGGATCTCCAGCTTCGGGCGCTTCCAGTTTTCGGTCGAGAATGCGTAGAGGGTGATAGCTTCAATATCCAGACGAGAGACGGTTTCCAGTGTGGTTCGTACGGCCTGGGCGCCGGCCCGATGGCCTTGAATACGGGATAGATTCCGTGCCTTGGCCCAGCGACCGTTACCGTCCATGATGATGGCTACGTGTCGAGGCATCCTGTCTGGGCGGAGCTCATCCAGAAGCTGGCGTTCTGGTGTTCCCGGGAGTGCTATGCCGTCTCTGTCAATCATCATCGGTACTCAAGGAGGGCAGTCTAGCAAAGTATGCTGAGCAGCAACTGAGGTCGCAGAGACAAGGGATTAGGGATCAGGCTCTCGGTGTTCGGAAATACACGTGTTCGAGCGTCAGTCCCCGGGCCGGAGCGGTGTAGATGTCCGACTCATGCCGGTCGGACGCCAACAGAGTCTCGAGCCACGAACGGTCAAAGTGCCCCCATCCGACGCGTAGCAAGGCGCCGACCATGCGCCGGACCTGGTATCGAAGGAATCCGTCGCCGATGAACTCCAGGCGGAGACCAAATGGCCGGACGACAGCCTTGGCCGAAAAAACTGTTCGCACGGTCGTTCGAGTCACTGGGTCGGCTACCGTAAAAGGAGCCCAGTCACGACAACCCTGAAACAGGGGAACCAGGGCGGCGATGAACTCGGGATCTCTCGGAGGACGAATGTGGGCCGTACGAAGTGTCTGCCAGGGCACCAGGGCCGGCGCGCCGTCCCATCGAATGTGATAGGCGTAACGTTTGCCCCGTGAGCTCTTGCGTGAGTGAAAATCCTGGGGCATCACGGCAACTGAAAGGACACGGACGGTTTCGGGCAGATTATGATTGAGAGCCATTTGTAGATTGGCCGGTGGGATCGTCGCGGGGAGATCGACGTGGGCTACCTGTCCGGTTGCGTGGACGCCCGCGTCGGTGCGCCCGGACCCCTCAACCGTGACGGTCAGACCGCGAAATACGGCAGTCACTGCCTGCTCGACCTCACGTTGGACCGAGGGGGCGTTGTCCTGCCGTTGCCACCCCCGGTAATTCCCCCCGAGGTAGGCTACGACCAAACGGAAACGTTTCGTTGTCGCCATCGAGTGCATCCTTGCACGAGCCGGGGTGATTCGCCAGTGCCCCTCCTGCTTCCCAGCGTCCTGGCTTTCCAGCCTCCCAGCCATTGAAGTACACTAAGAACGATGACTGGATTGATCCTTGCTGCTGCCATGACCCTCTCGCCGGCATTGTTGGCTTCGCCGGAGACTCGAAATTTTGGGACCGCGTACTACGACTCCGTTGTCCGCGGCCATTTTCGGGAGCGTGTTCTTGTAGCGTGGCCCGGTCCCTCGGGTCTTTCGGAGCTGTGGTATTCCGGCAAGCTCCGCGGTGGACAGAAGATGAGTCTGCTCCTGGGCGGTGCTGCTTTTCACGATACTCAGCTGTTGCCCCTGTACCGTGAGGCTCTTCTTGGCGGTGACCGGCAACTACGTCAGGCGGCGGCATATGGTTATCGGGATTTGATCGGTGACGATGTGCCCAATGTTCGAGGGGGCGTGACTCCTGAAATGGCTCGGGCGCTGGTCGGAGAACTGGATGCGGTCGCCCGGACCGTTCGGCGTGCGACACTGGTTGAAATGTGGCTTGCGTCCGCACTCGCGGCGGAGGATCGCCACCTCGCGGATTGGCACGGAATTACCTTTCAACGATCGGCGGCCACATGTTTCAGGGCCGTGGAGCGTCTCGTTGGGCCCGAAGATCTGCCGGCAGTGGTCAGGGCCTATGAAATGTCCGGGGATTTGGCCAATCGAGTCTCCCTGACGCGTCTGGTTGAAGGTTTGTCAATGGGTCGTTTGGTTGTCAAGCCCCGGGGTGAGGGTCAAGGATGGGGCTCAAAGGTCTATAGCGAAGCTTTCGAGCGTCTGGACCGCTGGTTGGGGAATCAATGTGATCTCGGCGTCGCTGCGATCCTGGAGAGAGGTTTTTCCAACCTGGGGGTTCGAGGTGTGGATCCCATGAGCCCAGCGGCCTGCGACGTATGGTTGCAGATTTTGATCAAAGGGCCGCCCTCCTCCTGGGCGGTGGCGGCCGACCGGCTCTACCTTTGCGGAGGCCCCGCCATTCGCCTTTCCATCTTTCGAGCCGACACCAAAATTAATCGTGATACCCGCAAACGATTGAGGGCCTGGTACGGGGAATAGAGCTGTCAGCTCTCAGCCTCTCAGCCTCCTGGCGTCCCAGCTTTGAACCGCGATACAATGGATGTCATGCCCGTACTTGTGTATGACGATGGTGAAACGACTCGCAGGGTGCCGCTTCGGGGAGGGGTTACGATTGGGCGTTCGAGCGACAACGATGTCGTTCTTCGTGACTTTTCGGTCTCCCGGAAGCATGCCGAAGTTGACGAGGTCGATGGCATTTTCAAGATCAGGGACCTCAATAGCACCAACGGCGTCAAGGTCAACGATACCTTCGTCACTGTGGCCAACATCAGTCCAGGTGATCTGGTAACCATCGGAAACTTCGAACTGGAGGTCTGCGACTCAGTAGCCGAGAGCTCGGGTATGACCTCGGGCACTTTCCTCCGGCCGCTCTCGGAGTTCAATAACGATTTTGGGCTCGAAGGAGACCCTTCCGGCGTTGAGCCGGGCGTCGAAGAGAGCGAACGGGGGCGGGTCTTCATGATCCTCGCCCAAGTGGCCAAGACCTTGATTCAGGTCGATGATTTGGCGCCCGTGCTGGACAAGGTGATGGACGTTGTCTTCGACCACCTGAAGGTTGATCGTGGGTTCATCGTCTTGTTTGACGAGGCGGGTGAGCCGGGTCTTGAATTGTTCCGTGCCCGAGAGCTCGACGAAGGGAGAACCCCGGAAGTACCGATCTCCCGGACCATTCTCGACCTGGTCGCCGGCCAGAAGGTCGCCATCCTGACCCATGACGCGCAGGCTGATGAGCGGTTTGAAAGCGGTCAGAGCATCCGAATCCACCAGATTCGATCGGCGATGTGTACACCTCTTTGGCACCGGGAAAGGGTCATCGGTGTCATCTATGTTGATTCACCGCTGCACGTCGGGTCGTTCTCGGCGACCGACCTCGACCTCTTGACCGCGCTGGGTAACTACGCGGCGGTCGCGATCGAGAGGGCGCAGCTCAATGAGAGGATCCGTGCCGAACAAGCGGTCAGGGACCGGCTGGTCCGATACCATTCTCCGGCCGTGATCGAAGCTGTTCTCGCCCGGCCCGAACGAGAGGAAGCCGTCGTTACCCTGAGGGAGACCTCGATCCTCTTCGCTGATATCGTCGGTTTCACTGCCCGGTGTGAAACCTCCCCGCCGGAGGAAATTGCCGCCTTTCTCAATCAGTTTTTCTCCCTGGCGGCCGATGCCGTCTTCGAATTTGGAGGAACGCTGGACAAATTCATCGGTGATGCCGTTATGGCCTTCTGGGGGGCCCCGCTCCCACAAGATGACCATGCAGAGAGAGCGGTTCGGAGCGCGTTATTGCTGATGGAGGGGTTGGAGGATTGGAATGCCAGGCGCAGGGCGGCCGGAGAGGATTCAGTCAGCGTTCGCGTAGCAATCCACTCGGGGCCCGTCGTCGTTGGCGACATCGGCTCCGCCACAAGGGTTGATTACACCGTACTGGGCAATACGGTCAATGTTGCCGCTCGACTGGAAGGGTCCGTTGCAAAACCGGGTCAGATCGTCATCGGCGAGACCACCCAGGCCGCTATCGCGCACGTCTTCGAAACCGAACACCTGGGGGATGTGCCGCTGAAAGGCCTTTCGCGCAAGATCGCCGTCTACCTGGTCATTCCCCCAGACAGCGCCAAATGAACTTCGAACGCTTGGTTTTCGTCACCTCGAATTTGCACAAACTTCGGGAAGCCGAGGAAGTACTGGGTTTTCGACTGGCCCACAGGGCCCTGGACCTCGAAGAGATTCAGTCCCTGAGTCTCGAGGCCGTCGTCCACCACAAGGCCCTCAGTGCTCGGGCACATATCGATGGACCGGTCCTGGTCGAGGACACGGCCTTGGAGCTGCAGGGTATGGACGGTTTCCCCGGACCGCTGATTCGTTGGCTGCTGGCATCGGTTGGCCCTGAGGGCATCTGTACCTTGGCCGATGCTTTTGCCGAACGTCGTGCCGTCGTTCGGTGCATGGCCTGCGCCGCCGACCATTCCGAAGAACTGACCGGTCTGGGGGTCGTTGAGGGGCAGATTGCAGCCTTTCCCCGGGGCCACAACGGATTCGGCTGGGACAGCGTCTTCATCCCTTCAGCCGGTCAGGGCAAGACCTACGCCGAAATGGAAACGCCCGAGAAAAACCGAATCTCCCACCGCCGCCTTGCCCTCGAAGACCTCCGACGAGTGTTGTCCTAGCCCGACCCTCTCCCCCTCCCCCCCTCTCCCCCTCCAAAACCCCCTGTGTTAGTCTCCGCCCGTGCGTGACGAACTGCGTTCCAAGAGAGGGTCCGAGATTCGCGGCATGTTCGGCAGAATCGCCCATCGCTACGATTTGCTCAATCGGGTTCTGTCCCTGGGGCAGGATCGTGGGTGGCGCAGACTCCTGGCCCGGCGGGTGGCTGCAGCCCAGCCTCAATTGACCCTGGATGTCTGCACCGGCACCGGCGATGTGGCGTTGGCGTTCGATAGGGAAAGCCGGACGATGGGCACAGATTTCTGCCTGCCGATGCTCACCCTGGCGCGGCGGAAGGCCCTCGATCAAAACCAAGCACTGCCCCTGTTTGCCGGAGATGCCTTGATGCTGCCGGTGGACGAGGACCGTGTCGACGTCGTGACCGTCGCTTTTGGCGTCCGAAATTTTGAGAATCTGGAGCAGGGACTTCGGGAACTGATTCGGGTCCTGCGGCCCGGTGGTGTGTTGCTGATCCTCGAATTTTCCAAGCCGTCGGGCCTCTTCGGACCTCTGATGCGCGGCTGGGTTCGAATCGTTCCACCGTTGGTTGGCCGGTGGATCTCCGGAGATTCCGAGGCCTATAGCTACCTTCCACAATCGGTCAGCGAATTTCCTCAGGGTCAACGGATGGTCGATCTCCTGGAGATGGTTGGCCTCGAGAGGGTTTCGGCACAGCCCGTCACCGGAGGGGTCGCCACCGTGTACGAAGGACGAAGGAGTGTTCATGGATGACAGCAAACTCTTAAAAGGCAGTGTCGTTGCTGCTGGAATCAGGGATGAAGTAGCGATCGAAGTCGATGCGCTGATCCGTGTCGGGATATATCCACGGCTCGACGTCGTTTTGGTTGGGGAAGATCCGGCATCCAAGGTCTACGTCGGGTCCAAGGCCAAGACCTGCGATCAGTTGGGTATGGTCTCGAAAACCCATATTCTACCGGCTGAAACCCCCCAGGCGCAGTTGGAAGAGTTGATTGTCACGCTCAATGCCGACGATGCGGTCGATGGCATCCTGGTCCAGCTGCCCCTGCCGGGGGATCTCGACCCCCACCGGGTACTCGAACTGATTGATCCGGCCAAAGATGTCGATGGCTTTCATACCTCTAATGTCGCTCTGCTGCAGCAAGGCCGGCCGCGCCTCGTCCCCTGTACTCCGGCCGGGGTGATGGAGATGCTCAGGCGAGAGAATATCGAGATCCAGGGCACGAGGGCCGTTGTCGTCGGTCGATCGGACATCGTCGGCAAGCCGATGGCCATGCTCCTTCTCCATGCCCACGCGACCGTTACCATCTGCCATTCCAGAACCCGGGATCTTGCGGCCGTCACCCGTGAAGCCGACATCCTGATCGCCGCAGTCGGTGTACTCGGCCTGATCGGCGCCGATCATGTCCGAGAGGGCGCCGTCGTCATTGACGTCGGCATGCACCGCATCACGGACCGGGCGACGGTCGAACGGCTGTATTCCGGCAATCAGAAGAAGATGGCCGCCTTTGAAAAGCGAGGCGCCGTGCTCTCGGGAGATGTTGATTTTGAAGCCGTCGCCCCTAAGGCAGGTCGAATCACACCGGTCCCCGGTGGGGTTGGGCCTCTGACCATTGCCATGCTGATGGCCAATACCGTGCGTGCGGCTCGGCTGCGACGACAGGGACAGAGAAACAATTGAACCGCCAAGACGCGAAGAGCGCAAAGGAAGCGCATAGAGAACAGCCACAAAGAGGCATAAAAAGGGAAGGCAGATGAACTGCTGGGGTTGTATTCTGGAGCGAGAATTTGGCCGAAGTATCCATGACTGATCGAATCTGTTCCGTTGGCTTGACGGGTGGTTTGGCTTCCGGCAAGTCCACCGTCGCCGAGTTGCTGCGGCAGCGTGGGATTCCCGTCCTCGATGCCGACGCCGTTGTGCATGGGCTCTACGAGACCGGCGGTGAGGGCGTCGCCCTGGTGGCGGATCTCTTCGGGGACGGAGTGCTCAAGCCCGATCAGTCGGTCGATCGTGCAGCCCTTGCGGCGCGTGTGCTCGGTGATGCCGAGGCCCTCGAGAGCCTTAACCGGGCGATCCACCCAGTGGTCCGCGACGAGATCGGTCGATGGCTGGGCGCCATCGAAGAGCCTATTGCTGTCGTCGAGGCTGCCCTCCTGGTCGAAACCGGTTCGTGGAAGACGTATGATCTGTTGATGGTCGTCTCGTGCACCTATCAACAGCAGCTCGAACGAGCCTTCAATCGGGGTGTTGGTCCTCTGCGAGCCCGAGCCCTCCTCGGCGCCCAGGCGCCGATTGATAAAAAGGTCGCCCTGGCCGACGTCGTCGTCGACAACAGCGGTACACCCGAACAGCTCGAAGCCGAACTGGAGAGGGCCTGGATGGAGGTGGAGAAGAGCTGTGGGCTTTCTGCCTAGCTGCTTGCTGGCTCTCCCATGATTCCCTCCACAGTCACGCTCCTTCGACTGGTCCTTCTGGCTGCCTTTTCCCTCCTGCTTCTGGCCTCATATCTCCTCGAGCGGTCGGGGCCTCGGTACCGGCGGTGGTTCACGGCTTCGTTCACCCTACTGGCTCTCGCTTCCGTTGCCGGGTATTTCAACTTCGGTCAATTCCGGTCCGAAGGCGGTTTCGTTAACCCATGGGAACACTTCCACTTTTTCCTGGGGTCAAAGTACCTGCCTGAAGTCGGATATGACGGTCTCTATGTTGCCACCTTGACTGCCATCAACGACCGGTATCCCGGAGCCATTGTCGACACCGAGGTCCGGGATCTCATGACTTTTGACATGAACACGGCCATCCTCTATTTCGATCAGCGAGAGGCCATCAAGTCCCGGTTCACACCGGAGCGGTGGGTGGAGTTCGACAGGGATGTCCAGCTCTTGAGCTTCAATTATCAGTTGCCGATGGCCGCCATCTTGCAGGACCACGGAAATACCGGTTCTCCTGCATGGGCCATGGCCGCCCGGATCTTCACAGGGCCTTTTGCGGCCGGACCGAAGGTGCTGACTGCAATCTCATTCCTGGACTCGATCCTGTTGCTGGTGATGTTCGGTACCGTCTGGAGGGCCTTCGGTTATCGGGGGATGTGCATCGGACTGATCGTCGCCATGCTGACCCCGCGAGGGTATCTCTTCCTGGGGGGGAGCATTCTCCGGCTGGACTGGCTCTTCGCACTTGGTATGGCGATGAGTTTCTTGAAGCTCAAACGGTACAAGACATCCGGGGCGTTCCTGGCATGGGCGATCGCGAGCAAGCCGTTCTGTGCGCTCTTTGCCGTAACGTTGGGTTTCAATTTCCTGTGGGCCGCATGGAAGACTCGAAAGATCATCAGAGACCATATCGCCTTCGTAGTGTCCTCTGTCGTTGCTCTGGTTTTGATTGTCTTCCTGTCCTCTGTGACCTTGGGTGGCTTCGGGATTTGGACGAACTATGGGCAGCGAATCACGGCCAATTTGAGCGAGGGGCACTACAACGACAATCATTCGTTCAACGACGTGTGGCTGCAGTTTTCCAATGATTGGAAGAACGCGATTTGGGACTGGGTGCCGGAGACCCACGTTGCAGGCCTCCGTGACGCGAAAGAAACAAGGAGCCGGCCGTCGTTTATCGTGGCGAGGGTGATTCTTGTGCTGCTCCTGCTCGGGGTCACGACCCGCCACAATGATGAAGTTTTTGCATTTTCGATGGGCGCACTGTGTATTTTCGTGGTCTTCGTCACCAACACCTATTACTGGCAAATGCTCTGTATTCCGGCGATAGTCTTCGCCCAGCGCTATCGTGATGACATCAGGTATTTCCTCTACCTTCTTTATCTCAGTATGTTTCTCACCGGGTCGTACCTCTTCATCCAGATTGGCGCCGAAACCACCCGGCATCTTCAAGGCTATTTCGGTAGCATCAGGCTTTTCGTTCTGTGTCTGCTGATGGTCGTGG
>JAOZPW010000012.1:16243-26148 GCA_029932545.1 Thermoanaerobaculales bacterium
TATCCCGATTTCACGACAATCACGCGCGCCCACAGTTTCGACGGCCCCACGACCTCGGCGGAACGCATCGAGAACTGTGCCAGAGACCTCCTGCGCCGAACCGACGCGGCGGAGCACTCGGTGCGTCTGCTCGGACTCAGCGCCGAAGGCCTGGTCCCTGCCCACCTGGAGCAGCGCACCCTCTTCGAATTTGGTCAGAGTCCGATGACGAGCGTCTCAGGGCGGCCGAGCCCATTGCGGAGTACGGGGTTGACTGGCAGGATGATCCATAGAGGGCAGGAATCAAGCTGACGGACTTTTTTTGGAGAATATGCCATCGGAGTGTGCCAAACATCCTCGTGTGAGCCTATGATGCGGTCGATGGAATGGGATTTAAAAGGGTGGATCGGTACCTTCGGGAAACCGGCGAGAGCTGAAAAGGGTCGAGCAGGCGCTTGCCACCCAGGTTCGCCGGGGTCTCATTGTCCATTAGCCCCTTCGATTCGATGGGTGCTCTTTGTGGTAGTTCTTGGAATCGGTTTCGGGATAAGACTCCCAATTCTCCTAGCCGACACAGAGACGATTCTCAGTCATTGGGGTTCGGACGATCTCTTCTACTTCACTGAGATTGCGGGGCACCTTGCGGCAGGAGATGGTCTCACTTTCGACGGCATCCACCTGACAACCGGTGTGCAGCCACTGTGGCTGTTGCTGCTTGCACCGTTTGGTTGTTGGTTCGTGGGAAATGGCCCCCTGGCTCTCAGCGTGGTTCACTGGATGGTGACGGGACTGACCATGGTCACCGCCCTGCTTTTCCCATGGCTAAGTCGGCAATTTCTCGATGACGACTGGGCTGTGGGTTGGTTGGCATCTGTGATCTGGGTCGCCCATCCCCGGATCCTCGGGATTACCTTTGAGGGGACTGAAGGCGCCCTGTCGTCGCTGGCCTGGTTGGTTGCCCTTGGTGTCTGGAAAACAGACGGAAGGGGCACCCGACCTTCAATAATTCTCGGGATCGTGCTCGGTCTGGGTGCTCTCACCCGGGTCGATTTTCTGTTGCCTGCCGTGATCTTGCTTGTCTTCAGGCCCGGCGGCCTTACTGTGAGACCTCTGTACCGAATGGCGGTTTCGGCGAGCGCCTTCGTTCTCGTGGCAGGCATGTGGCCGGCGGTTTGCTGGTGGACGACCGGGAGTCCGTTCCCAGATTCCGGGGCTGCGAAGAAACTCCATGGAGAGCGTCTGGCCGAGATCCAGGACGACGATGCTGGAGGATGGCAGAGCTGGGGCTACTTTGATGCGGCAATGCAGGGTCCGCGATACTTAATGACGACCGGCGGCAGAGTTTCCCGGATCTCCTTGATCCTGGTCCCACTTTCACTGATGGGTTTCGGAATATTCGGCCGCTCTCGAGAACGCCGTTGGTCAGTTTTTCCTCGAACGATGCGCCTTGCAACTGGACTCTGGCCGGTCATCGTGGCGTCCGGCTGCCTCTTAGCCCTCTATCCACTGGTCTTGAGGTCGATGCGGTCTTGGTATGTTGCCGGGCCTCTCCTGGTGATGACAATTCTGGTTGCCTCCTTTGTGATCGATCTTGCGGCCCAGGCGCCGAAAGGAAAAGGCATTACCACCATGATTACAGTTGCTGTTTGGCTCGTTGCTTGTAACTTCGAGGCCGCCCTTTTCCCGCGTGATTCGCAGACAGTGCCTTTCATAATCGCTGGTGAGATCAGCAAAAAATACGTTCGTCCGGGAACCCAGATCGGTGCATTCAATGCAGGAATCCTTGGGGCATGGGCAGCGCCCGGAACCACTGTCATCAATCTCGACGGGGTCGTAAACCACAGTGCTGTCGTTGCCCTGAGAGACCGGGACCTGGCCGGTTATGTTGAAAGGAATAATATTCAGTTCATCATCGACTTCGAAGCCTCGTTGGCCTTTTACGATTCGATCGGTGGTGCAGACCTCCAACCTCGGCTCCGGCGTCTCGAGACCGTACCCTGCGGTCGGCGGCATATCCTGGGTATCTGGCAGGTCGATCCAAACGGCGGGGCCTCATCAGGCGGAGGACTGTCGAGGTTGCCGGTTCCTTCAGACAGGGGGCTTGAATGACTGATCGCAGGCGAATCTTGCTCGACGATGGTTACGAGATAGGCCGAGGAGTTCGTATCAAGAACCGATTTTTCAAATCGGCGCTCAGTGAACAATTGGGGGATTCTGATCACGGGCCGAGACAGGATTTGATCACCCTTTACCGCAGGTGGGCGGAGGGCGGGAGTGGCCTGTTGGTGACCGGGAATGTCATGATCGACCGACGGTTCCTTGGAGAGCCCGGCAATGTCGTCCTGGAAGATGATCGACACCACGAGGCCTTCAAAGATTGGGTAGCGGCGACCTCTGGGCACGATACTCAACTGTGGATGCAGCTCAATCACCCCGGCAAACAGATTCCCTCCTTTCTGTGTTCGGAGCCTGTTGCACCCTCCGCAGTGCCGATGGGCCACGGGCTCGGCCACCTTTTCAAAATGCCCCGGGCCCTGTCCGAGGAAGAGATTCTGGAGATCGTTGGGCGCTTTGCCACAAGCTCGGCACTGGCCAGGGAAGCCGGTTTTGGTGGTGTGCAGATCCACGCGGCGCACGGCTACCTGATCAACCAATTCCTGTCGCCGCACCACAATTGCCGTGAGGATGGCTGGGGCGGTGATGCCACAAGGCGCCGGCGTTTTCTTCTCGAGGTCTACAGGGCAATTCGGACTGCGGTCGGAGATGACTACCCCATCGGAATCAAGCTCAACTCGGCGGATTTCCTTCGGGGCGGTTTTTCGGAGGAGGAGTCGATGGAGGTTGTCGATGCGATTGCCGCTGAGGGCATCGACCTGATTGAGATCTCCGGCGGCACCTATGAGAGTCCGGCGATGGTCGGCCATCGGGTCAAGGAGAGCACCCGGCAGCGGGAGGCCTATTTTCTCGAATACGCAGAGAAGGTGCGGCAGCGGGTCGAGACCCCTCTCGTGGTCACAGGTGGTTTTCGCTCGGGACCGGCCATGCTGGAGGCGTTGAACTCCGGCGCTACGGATTTCATCGGCCTCGGTCGTCCGCTGGCTATTGAACCCGATCTCCCAAAACGGTTGATGGCGGACCCCTCCGGACGCATCGATCTGCCTCGACCCACCACGGGTTTCAAGTCCGTTGATCGTATGGTGATCCTCGACCTCAGTTGGTGGGAATTGCAACTGCGCCGAATGGGCCGGGGCATGGATCCAAAACCTGATCTGAGCGCGTGGCGTTCCGTGTGGACGACCGTGTCGGAACTCGGTGTTGCGGCCTTCCGTCGACGGAGGGCATGAGCTGGGAGGGAGTAGGGCCGTCAGGAGATGGTAGGAATTTCGGACGCACCCCATTAGTATTGGCCGTTATCAGTTTTGGAAGTTGCAACCAATTTTTTGAGGAGGACATCGATGAAGAAGTATGTTGCGGAGGGTGTCGGAACGTTCTGGTTGGTTCTCGGCGGGTGCGGAAGTGCGGTATTGGCTGCGGCTTTTCCGGAGTTGGGGATTGGTTTTCTTGGGGTCGCTCTGGCATTCGGTTTGACGGTGCTGACCATGGCCTTTGCCATCGGCCACATTTCCGGGTGCCATCTCAATCCTGCGGTGTCGGTCGGATTGTGGGCCGGTGGTCGTTTTCCGGCAAACCAGTTGCTGCCTTATATCATCGCCCAGGTTGTAGGTGCTGTTGTTGCCGGAGGGACCCTCTATGTCATTGCGAGCGGCCAGGCGGGTTTTGACCTCGCCGGCGGGTTTGCCTGCAATGGTTTCGGAGTGCATTCACCGGGCGGGTATTCTTTGGTCGCGTGCCTGGTTTGCGAAATCGTCATGACGATGATGTTCGTCGTGGTCATTCTCGGTGCGACGGATTCAAGGGCCCCTGCCGGTCTGGCGCCGATTGCCATCGGGCTCTGCTTGACCCTGATTCACCTGATCAGTATTCCGGTGACCAATACCTCGGTCAACCCTGCCCGCAGTACGGGCGTGGCTCTGTTCGCCGGAGGGTGGGCAATCTCACAGCTCTGGCTGTTCTGGGTAGCGCCAATTGTCGGTGCGTTGATCGGTGCAGTGATCTATAAGTATATTGGTGGTTCACAAGACTGAAACAAGATAACCGGAAGACTGAATCAATAAAAGCGCCGGGAAATCCCGGCGCTTTTTAATATGTATGGTGCCGAAGGCCGGACTCGAACCGGCACGGATCGCTCCACACGGCCCTCAACCGTGCGCGTCTACCAGTTTCGCCACTTCGGCATAATATTCACTCTATGAACCATCGCTCTGCAGTCAACCCTGATCGGCGGGATTTTCCGGTGTGCCTTCGGCGTCGCCGGTATCCACTGCTTCAGGTACAACGGTGAAGTCGTCCGCGGGTGCATCTGCGGGGCTGTCCATCACCGATCCGTCAGAGCCGGCGGTCTCAACCTCGACTGCTGTAACGGGGGCTGCTTCCGGAACGCTCTCCATCACCGATTTTCGGGCCTTGCCCGAGAGGATGGCCAGGGTCATCGAAAGTACGACGAACAGCACAAAAGAAATGGTTGTCATTCTGTGCATGATGTTGGTCGCACTCCGCGGGCCGAAGCTCGCCTGAGAGCCGCCTCCGCCGAAGGCTCCTGCGAGATCAGCGCCCTTGCCCTGCTGCAGCAAGACCACCATGACCAAGAACAAGCACACCAAAATATAGATAATGACTAAGATGATTCCCACGGTTATTCTCCAACGGCGCAGTCGGCCGAAGCGCGAATGATAGCCGAAAACGAGCCTACGTCAAGGGAGGCGCCCCCGATCAGGCCCCCATCGACGTCCGGCATGCCGACCAGTTCGGCTGCATTGCCGGGTTTCATTGATCCTCCGTAGAGGATTTTCAGGGCATCAGCGCCTGATGAAAAGAAGCCTTCAAGGCGTCGGCGTAGGAACGCATGAGCTTCCTGGGCCTGGTCTGCAGTAGCGGTTTGACCGGTGCCGATGGCCCAAACCGGTTCGTAGGCGACGACCAGTTTGGTGGAATCGAGGTCCGCCATGCCGGCCGTTTGGGCCTCCAGGATCGAGAATGTCTGCTCGGCCTGTCGTTGTTCCAGGGTTTCGCCAACGCAGTAGATGACGGTCAAGCCCGCTTCCTGGGCGGCCTTGGCGCGACGGGCTGCAGTGATGTCGCTTTCTCCGAATATCGTCCGGCGCTCGGAGTGCCCGACAATGACCCACTGGATACCGAGTTCAACCAGCATGGCAGGGGCGATCTCGCCGGTGAATGCGCCGGAATTCTCCCAATGGCAATTCTGTGCGCCGAGCCCGATCTTTGATCCGGTCAAGAGCATCGCTGCATGTGGCAGGGAGGTGAATGGCGGACAGACGACGGCATCGACTTCACCGCCGAGATCCTCGGCCAGCAGGTCTTCTATGAGGCTTGAGGTTGCCGCCACGTTCTGATGCATCTTCCAGTTTCCCGCTATCAGGGGTCGTCGATGGGTCATGGGGTCATTCCTCCAGGGCGGTCAGGGCGGGCAGGGGCTCGCCGGTGATGTATTGCAGGGATGCACCCCCGCCGGTAGAAATGTGGGACATGCGGTCTTCGACATTGGCCAATTTTGCCGCCATAACCGATTCTCCCCCGCCGACGACGGTGAAGCCGTGGCAATCGGCCATCGCATGGGCGACTGCCAGGGTGCCGGCGGCGAACTCATCGACCTCGAAGACCCCCATGGGGCCGTTCCAGAAGACGGTCTTGGCGTCCGAGAGTGCCTGGACGTATCGCTTTTGGCTGTCCGGCCCGAGATCGACGATCAAAAGATCGTGGGGTACGGCTTCGGCCGGGACGACCTCGATGCGGCTCGCCCCGCTGATGGCATCGGCGACGACGACATCGGTGGGCAAAAGAAGTTCAACTCCGAGGGCGGCCGCTCGTTGCATCACTGCCCGGGCGGTGTCGAGCATGTCTTTTTCGACCAGGGAACGACCAATCTCGAAGTCCTTCGCCAGGAAGAAGGTGTTGGCCATGCCCCCACCGATCAACAGTCGCTGGGCCTTGCCCAGTAGGGCTTCCAGCGGTGCTGTCTTGGTCGAGATTTTGGCGCCGCCAACGACGGCGACAAAGGGCTGCGCGGGGTCGGTGACGACACGGCTGAGAGCCTTAACCTCGCGCCCCATCAGCCCGCCGGCCGCTTTGTGGCCCTTTTCGAAAAGTGACGGCACGGCAGAAACCGAGGCGTGGGCACGATGGGCCGTGCCGAAGGCGTCGTTGACGTAGTGGGAGAATCCTTCGGCGAGAGCCTTGGCGAAGCCTGAGTCGTTGGCCTTTTCTCCTGGATAGAAGCGAAGGTTCTCCAGCAGAAGGACCGGGTGACGACTGAGCCGGTCCAGGCGGTCGCCGGCCAAACAGTCGGAAACGAAAGCAACCTCCCGGCCGAGGGCCTGCGACAGGGCTGCTGCCACCGGCCGGAGGCTGTAGGCAGGATCGGGCGAACCGTTGGCCTTTCCCAAATGAGAGCACAGGGCCAGACGTGCCCCGCTGTCGAGGAGGGCTTTGATCGTCGGCAGGGCCGCCACAATTCTGGTGTCGTCCTGAACAATGCCGGCAGACAGAGGCACGTTGAGGTCCAGACGAACCAGAACCTGAGCGTTTTCCAGCCCGGTCAAGTCTGAGAGGCCGGGCAGGTTCATGCCTTGCTCGCCATGTACTCCATCAGGTCGACGCAGCGGACCGAGTAGGCATTCTCGTTGTCATACCAGCCGACGATGCGGAAGAAATCAGGCGCCCGCTGGGCGATCAATTCGAGGTCAACGACCACCGAGTTGCTCTCACCGATGATATCCGAGGACACCAGGGGCTCATTGGAAGCCTTGAGGATACCCTTGAGCTCTCCGGCGGCGGCTGTTTTGAACGCTTCGATCAGCTGTTCGGCTGTGCCCTCACGCTCGGAAACGAAGATGACGTCGCAGACCGAGCCGTCGGCCACGGGAACGCGCATGGCGCCGCCGTCCAGTTTTCCAGCAAGCTCAGGCAGCACCAGACTGACGGCCTTGGCCGCGCCGGTCGAGGTAGGAATGATGTTGATGGCAGCTGCGCGGGCACGCCGTTTATCCGACGGGTGCTGTACGTCGAGAATGCTCTGGTCGTTGGTGTAGGCGTGGGTCGTTGTCAGCCAGCCGTGTTTGATGCCGACGGTATCATTCAGCACCTTCGCCATCGGGGCCAGACAGTTGGTGGTGCACGATGCGTTGGAAACGACGTTATGGGCTGCAGGGTCGTAGGTCGTATGGTTGACCCCCATGACGAAGGTCGCGTCGACCTCTTTGCCGGGCGCGGTGATGATGACCTTCTTGGCGCCGGCTTTGAGGTGCTTGCCCGCAGTCTCGCGAGAGCGGAAGAAGCCGGTGGCTTCAAAGACGAAATCGACGCCCAGTTCGGCCCAGGGCAGCTTGGCGGGGTCACGCTCCGCGAAGACCTTGATCACGTCGCCGTCGATAACCATACCTTCCGATGTGACTTCGACCGTGCCGGGGTATTTTCCGTGCACACTGTCGTGTTTGAAGAGATAGCCCAACATGTCGGGCGACGTCAGATCGTTGATGGCGACGATATCGATGCCGTCGCGGCTTTTGAGGTGGCGGCCGACCAGGCGGCCGATACGACCGAATCCGTTAATTGCAACTTTAATGCTCATGAAATCCTCCGGTTCAAAAAATGGGTTGTGAGTATAACATCTGTTGATTCAAAAAGGGGGTCAGAGAGGAGGAATTCGGGCACGGCAACGGGAACGGCCTCGGGCTCGGGCAGGACTTCGATCGGGGTGTGTTCGTGGCCGTTCTTGAACCCCGGCGAACCATGTGGTACCGTCCGTCTCCGCGTGGCCCGTTCGTCTAGGGGTTAGGACGTCGGCCTCTCACGCCGGTAACACGGGTTCGAATCCCGTACGGGCTACCACGCAGTCAATCCACCGCGCCGTTTGGCGCGGTTTTTTGATGGGTGAAATCGCTCCATGGATGAACCGACCCCCTTTCGACTTTTGTCGCGGATTCGGACGCGGTTTTCGGTCGCTGTCCACTGCCGCTGCCATCTGACACTGGCGTTGTCCCGGGTTTTTGTGATCCATCCCCGGCCTTCTGTATCATGCCACCTTGGCGGGTATTCGCCAGGTGGCATTTGGCCAGAAGATGGTTTATAGTAGCCATTATGACTACCAGAGATGTGATTTCAAATCATCAACACCTCGGAAATGATGCGTTACACAGGGCATTCCAGGCACTCGCTATCCGGCTGCAGGAGAACGGCGCCCGCCCGGTCGAGATTGTGGTCTGTGGAGGGGCGGCCTTGATACTCACAGGCCTCGTACCCCGAACAACCAAGGACGTAGATGTCGTTGCCCTTTCGACATCCGAGGTCCTACGATCACCGGACCCGCTTCCCGACGATCTTCTTCGGGCCGTGGCGGAGGCGGCCGAGGACATGGGCATCTCGGAGAATTGGCTCAACAACGGCCCCAGTTCTGGGGAGGGTGGGCTGTTTCAAATGGGCCTCCCTGCCGGACTGGAGGGCCGAATGTGCAGTCGAAAGTACGGCCCAATTTTGACGGTGCACCTCATTGATCGGTTGGACCAGATCTACTTCAAGCTGTACGCTGCGGTCGATCGTGGCGGGTACCACATTGAGGACCTTCTGGTACTCGAACCGGCGTCAGATGAGATCAAGGGCGCGGCCTTGTGGGCGATGTCTCACGACGTTTCAGCGGGATTCGCTGCGATCCTGAAAGACCTGCTTGGGAAAATTGGGTATTGTGATGTTGCTGACAAACTTTAGGGCAGAATATCGGGACCGACTCCTGTCGGTCCTATGGCGCCAGTGGACGGCACTGGGAGTGGCCGGCAGCCAGAAAGTATGGAACGCCACCGTCGTCGATCCCGAAGCGCTGTTGTTGATCACGTGCACCCTTACCCGATCGGATCCGAGGCTCTTTGATGCGGTGCTCGAGTGGCTTCAACTCAATGGGCAGTACATCAATGTGCAAAGGATCAAGCGCATGCTTCGGGACGAAGTATTTGTCGGCGAGCCTGTGCTCAATGCGGTGGCCGCCAAGATCAGCACGTCCGTCAGCCAAACCAAATGGGCGAAGCTGGCGGGCCGCCCCTCCACCGAACCCGATAGTCTTGAGCCACTTTTTTTTCTATCCAACGGTAATCCACTCCCGGTCGCCAGGAAGGAAGATGAGGGGTTCGCAAAGTTTGGCTTCGCGCGTGAGCAGTTCATCAAGCGCGGAGTAGCCGAAATATTTCGCCCGGAACACGCCAGCAATCTTCTCCTTCGACTGAGGGCCCTGCTCGGTGTGAACGCCCGGTGCGACGTTCTGCAGTTTCTTCTGCTCAATCAAACCGGATCACCTCGAGCAATTGCCAGGGATTGTTACTACTTTCCGGCGACGATTTCAAAGGCAATGTCCGAGATGAGCCAGTCCGGTTTCCTCGTATCGACCACTGAGGGCAGGCGTCGGTGTTACCGATTGACTCCAGACACCTGGAAAGGGCTTTTTCTGGGATCAGCGCCGAAAATGTCGTGGATTGTTTGGGCTCGTCTGTTCAGTGCCCTTGAACAGATATGGCTCTTCCTGGACGTTGAGAACCTCGCAGAGAAGGGCCCCCTGGTACAGGCCTCGGCCCTGCGCCGGATCCTCAAAAGGGAACCCCTGTCACGTCTCGAGGGAAGAGCGCGCTCGCTTGTTTTTGAAAATGACTCGGCTCATCCGGGCGAGGCACTGATACCGTTCTTCATCACCCGGACGAGAGCCCTATTGCACTGGCTTGAAGACGGGTGCAGCGAGTTGTAGCACCTCGGAGGCCCGGCCGGAAACCCCCCTCGAAGCGAAAATTGCGAGGAGGTGCGAGATGTGACGT
>JAOZPW010000013.1 GCA_029932545.1 Thermoanaerobaculales bacterium
TATCGTTTTCCAGTTCCAGGATCTCTACGACCCGGGTATGCATCTGCTTGTCGAATACGGCAAAGTTGTTCCGGCCGGTCGCCTTGGCACGGTACTTTGCCGTGTCCGCATCGCGTAGGAGATCCTCCGGTTTTTGGTACCGGGGCTCCCAGACCGCGATACCAATGCTCAAGCTGGCAAAGACCTCAAGCCCATCAAGATCAAAGGGCGCTTCGAACTCCGCTCGAATCCTCTCCGCCGCAGCGGTCGCTCCGCGCACATCACTGAGATCCTCGACGACCAGGACGAACTCGTCTCCGACCAATCTCGCCACAGTGTCCGTCGGCCTCGCCAAGCGCTCCAACCTTCGAGCCACCGTACACAGAAGCCGATCGCCCGTTGCATGCCCCATGCCTTCGTTGACATTCTTGAAGCGGTCGATATCGCAGTACAACACGGCAAAACACGAGTCGGCCTTCCGCCGGGCCCTGGAAAAAGCCTCTTCCAATTTCTCCAAAAGCACGGTGCGTGTGACAAGCCCGGTCAGGGAGTCCCGAAGATCACCTGCGGTCTGCGGTCTGGTCACCAGCATGTGGATTCTTGCGTGAATCTCACGCAGATCAAACGGCATGGTCAGGAAATCGTCACAGCCGGCAGCCAAAATATCGGCAATCATGGCCGGAACAGTTCGAGGCACCATAGCCAGCACCCGCGCCGCCGGCGCATCAATTCCCCGCCTGACGGACTGGGTGATCTTTTTCCCCACCTCCCCCGGCAGTCGCCAGTCTACGATGACCAGATCGGGCAACATTCGCCGGATCTCGTCCCGTCCTGAGTGTTGATCCCTCGCAAAGACGAAATCGTGCCCCCTGTTTGACAATCCATTCCGCAACTCATCGCAGAGCCCAGAGTCCTGTGAAATAACGACGATTCGAAGAGTTTCCGTGAGTTTTCCGGCTCTGTCGACGCCATCAGTTGCCGCCGGTCCAAAAGGCCACAACCGGGATATCAACGAGGTCTTCTTCGGAGCCATCATAGACTTGTTAACACTGTATCACTGACATCGAAACTCGTTTCTGGATACTCTCCCCCCGACGATGATCGGACTCTCGTGATTGTCAAGAGAGAACCATAGGGAGTTGTCAGCTCTCACCGATGCAGGCTCGAATAGTCCGCGACGATCGGATACCGGCGGCCGACGCCGAATGCCTTGGGAGAGATCTTGATGCCCGGCGCTGCCTGACGGCGCTTGAACTCCGCACCGTCGATCAGCGTGACAATCCTTTTGACCACTGCAGGATTCAACCCCTCCCCAACCAGTTGGGCGACCGACAGGCGTTCTTCAACCCAACCCTCAAGTACTCGATCCAACACCTCATACGGCGGCAACGAGTCCTGGTCCTCCTGGTCTGGCCGCAGTTCCGCGGACGGCGCCTTGGTCAACGTGCTTCTGGGGATGACTTCACCCTCCCGGTTGATCCACTCAGACAACCGGTAGACCCATGTCTTCGACACGTCGGAGATCACTGCCAGGGCACCGCACATGTCGCCGTAGAGAGTGCAATAACCCACACCCATCTCAGACTTGTTCCCGGTTGCCAGTACCAGATATCCCAATTTGTTGGACAGGGCCATCAGGACCATGCCACGGATTCGGGCCTGAAGGTTTTCTTCGGTAACGTCTTCTTCACAGTCCTTAAATTCAGAAGCCAGCCCGTCCAGCATCGTCTGGAACATCCCGTCAATCGGTATCACCCGGTAATCGATCCCCAGGTTTCGTGCCAGTGCCTCGGCATCGTCGAGACTGTGTCCGGAAGAGTACCGCGCAGGCATTGCCACGCCGACGACATTCTCCGGACCGAGAGCACGAGCTGCAATGGCGGCCACCAGGGCCGAATCGATACCACCTGACAGGCCCAGCACAACCTTGCTGAAACCCGACTTCCGGACGTAATCATTCAGTCCCAACTGCAAAGCAGACTGGGCCTGGTCCTCGGGCTCTTCGAAACATGGCCGCGCCTCACCGGGTTCACCGGCCGCACCCCGCCGTCCGATCGTATCGGCAGGGATATCGTAGGTTAGGAGATCCTCTTCGAAGTCCCGAGCCCTGACGACCTCGCATCCCCGGCCGTCAATGATCATCGAATGCCCGTCAAAGACCAACTCATCGTTGGCTCCAACCTGATTGACGTAGACGAAGAACAGTCCCGTCGAGGCGGCGTGTCGCCTGATCATGTCACGTCGAAGTTCCGCCTTGCCCAGGGTGAAGGGACTGGCCGAGAGATTGATCAACACATCCGCGCCCTTGTCGGCCGCCTCAAGTACCGGGTCCCGGCCATAAAGGTGACGGTCCCAAAGTTCCGGGTCACTCCACGCATCCTCACAGATCGTCACACCCAGCTTGATCCCCTTGAATTCCAGCAGGGGATTGTCGCAACCAGGCTCAAAGTACCTCGCCTCGTCAAATACATCGTAGGTCGGCAGCAGACACTTCCGTACGACCCCGGCAAGGCGCCCCCTCCACAACAAGGCCGCAGCGTTGTGCAACGCCTTACCCTCGTCCCTGCGATTACGGGCCACAAAACCGGCAACAAGCCCGAAGTCGTCATCACTCAGGCCGGCCAAGCGCTCCAATTGCTCGAGGTTTCGGTCAACGAAGTCCTTGCGCTCGACCAGGTCAACCAGGGGGTAACCCACCGTGGACAGCTCCGACAGCACCACCAACTCGGCGCCTTCCGCCCGGGCCTGGGCGACCGCCTCTCGGATCTTGGAGAAATTGGCCTCAAAGGCCCCGATCGTGAAGTTGAGCTGAGCAATTGCAATGCGCATCGCACCTCCTGCCTCCATCATCCCCTGCCGTTGACCTGTGTCAATCCCATGAGGTGCCCGAGCCCGAGCCCGTTATCGTTACCGTTACCGGCGTTCTTCGGGTTAAGCCCGACCTCTCAAGAAACTCCCGAGTCTTCAAGGCCCATGGAATATTCAAGTCAAAATCGTTCGAACGAAGGTTCCCCCAGGCGTGTGGCAGGCGGGACGCTTGATTTTGGTTCCGGCTCCGCTGAGTCTGAGATACCATCACCAAATGCTCCTGCGAGGTTTCCTTTCTTGTGTCATTGCTGCCACAGCGGCCCCCTTGATGTCCCAGGGGCTCCCACCGCCCCGCCCTCTTTCGATGCCCGACCCCATCCGGGCTGCGTCGTTGCCGTTCGACCTGAAACAGCCCCCGCAGGTCACCGACGGTCAATGGTCTGTGGCGTTCAACCTCGGGCCGAACTGGGTGACCGAACTCCAGTATGGAGCCAACCGCGACGGCCTGGGCATCGCACCCGATACGTCTTTCCGACTGGTCGTCGCCTACACTCGGTAGCCAATTCCGGCCACCGAGTGAGCTGTCGGTTTGGGCGCTTGCAAAACTCAGAGGATAGCCACAAAAATGCATAAAAAGAAGCCGAATGACCTTCTGGGGCTGCGTTTTGGAGCGCGGACCTCCTGGTCCGCATCGTGACGCCGGTATTTTTGCAAGAGCTTCAGCTATCAGCCGTCAGCCTTGTTACTGAGAGCTGAGAGCTGAAAGCTGAGAGCCCCAAACCACCAACCCCGCCGACGACCGGCGGGGTGGTGAGGAAGGAGGAGGGGAAAGTTGCGTCTTGGCGCTGCTTTCAACTACGTCTACGAAGGCCGAGGTTCATGCGTTTGGTCAATGTTGTCGACACCCACTCCAGCCCTGCATCCCAGCCTCCCAGCCTCCCAGCGTGATAGCATGGCCTGGATTTCGAGAGGAATAGATCATGGAAGAACGCATCGGTCATTATTCAATCGTCTCCGAGTTGGGACGCGGCGGCATGGGGGTCGTGTACAAGGCGCACGAAGAAAGCCTCAATCGATTCGTCGCACTCAAGGTTCTCGGCCAGCATCTTTCGGAAGATGAGAGCTATGTTGAACGATTCAAGCGCGAGGCGCAAAGCGCCGCCGCCCTCAATCACCCCAATATCGTTCAGGTCTACTCAATTGACGATTTCGACGGGCGACACTGCTTCGCTATGGAATATGTGCAAGGGTCATCGATCCAGCAGATGATCAAAGCCTCGGGCCCAATGGAGCCGATCACCGCTACTCGGCTGATCCTGCAGGCAGCATCGGGACTCGCCGCCGCCCATGGTCACGGCATCATCCACAGGGATATCAAGCCCGCGAACTTGATGGTCGATGAGCGTGGTCTGGTGAAAATCACCGATTTCGGGCTCGCCTTGTTGGCGGCAGGGGCAACACGTCTGACCGCTACAGGGATGTTCATGGGAACCCCGGGCTACCTCTCACCGGAACAGTGTCTGGACGAGGATGTCGATCATCGGGCCGATATCTATTCCCTCGGTGTGACCTTCTACGAAATACTGACCGGGATCACACCCTTCAAGGCTGATTCGCCCCTGGCGCTGCTCAGGCAGATCATCGATGTCGAGCCCAAAGACGTCGGCGAGTTGAGGCCGGAGGTCCCGGAAGATCTCCGGATTATCCTCCGAAAAATGATGGCCAAGAAACGAGAGGAACGCTACGCAGACTGCGAACCTCTGGTCGCCGACCTTCAAGGCTGGCTCGAAACGGTTGGCGCCGACGGCGACCTGAGCACGGTCGTGGCAACCGTGGTCGGTGGAGTAGTGGGCGCCGGCGGCCTGGAGACCTCAGCTACCGGGGAGCAATTCAACACCGACCCAACTCTCAGGGTGGACAGCAGCCAGCTGCCGGGAAGCCAGCCTCCACCTCCCCCACCTCCAGAAATCCCTGTAACGCCCCCGGTTCAGCCCGATGAGGCGGCAGAACCCGAAATGGTCGCCGCACCGGTAACGGAGAGCCCGTCATCAAAAGGAGGCTCCAAACTGGGCCTCGGTCTTGCCATTGCGGCGATCGTCGCCGTAATCCTTCTGACGATCACCGGTTATGCTGCCTGGCGTTTCGGTGCAATCGAAGGCCTCAAGGCCATGATCACGGACCAATCCACAGCCACCAATACGGCAACTCAGGCGAGCATCGACCCCTCCGCGGCGAATCTCAATATTGGCGCCTCGAACCAACCCGCGACCGACACACCCTCAATCGACGACGCTCCCGCTGACGAACAGGATGCCGTTCATCAAAAATCACAGGCTGCGTCAGTATCAGGCGTTACCGAGATGGGACCTGAAGCACAAACGGAGTCAACTTCACAGCCCAAGGCCCAGACACCGGCTCGGACCACGGCAGCCTCCGGAGGAACTCAAGCCCCTGCCGGTAACCTCAACCCATCTGCTCCTTCAAGTCGCAGCGAGTCTATTCAAGCACCACCCCCTCCGGAACCAACCATCGGCACCGGCGTTGCGCTGATCAGCGTCGGCGAGACGCTCTTGGCCGGCGTCGCCTCGGACTATGTCCGCCAGACCCTGGAACGCCGGGGAGTCGATGTCTTCGACGGCATGGCGATGCCCGGAGTTGCGGCCGTCGTAGAAAGTGCCGGCGATGGCGGTCCGTCTCTGATGGACCTCCTCAGACCCCACGCACGCTTCCTGATTGTCGTTCGTGCCGACTACACCGGAGACCGGGAATTGAACTACCTGGGCCGATACGACCGAGAGTTTCAAGCAAGGCTTCATCTCGTGGCTCATGACCTGCTCGACGGCAGGAAGCTCGGACCCGGCATTCACGGGCCGATCGGATATACACAACTGACCGTCGATCGTAAGGTCGCGGATCTTCTGGGACCGAAGTTTCGGAAGATTGTGGGCAACTTGTCAAGGTGAGGAGGCTGCAGGGCGTTATTCTCCCCACGCTCTCCTGGTCCCCCTCCTGATCAAGCCAACGACAAATCCCCATAAAAACGACTGTGGGGGCAGGTTCCCCGTGCATACCCGTGTTCGGAATTCAATGTACATCCGGCGTTCGGCCTTGAACCCAAGGTCGGATCAAGCTCTGATATTGATTGTGGAAGTTATTTTTGGACATTTCCCCAAAATTCAATTAAGATCCTCGCCGCGCCTGAAAGGGAGAAATAAGATGAAGCGCCTGATTACTCCACTAATTCTCATCGCGATCGCAGTCGTATCGACGGTTGGCATGGCCGAAACCTCCTCCTCGCACGAGGAGTTCTTCAAGCACTACGAGGGCACCGGAACGTGTCTCGTATGTCACGAGGACTCGGCCACCGACTTTTTCCACTCGCAGCACTACCAGTGGCGGGGCCACACGCCGGCTGTAGTCAATGCAGACGGAAGGAAGCTCGGCAAGATGAATACCATCAATGACTTCTGCACCAACCCACTGCCGGGATTTATCAAGAATGTCAAAAACTCCCGAGGGGAGACCGTCTCCGAAGGATGCTCCGAGTGCCACGCCGGTCTCGGCAAGATGCCCAGCCCCGAACTCAGTCGCGAGCAGCTGGAAAATATCGACTGCCTGATCTGCCACTCCCCGACCTACGAGCGGGAGCTCCATGAAGACGAAGACGGCTCCCTGGAGTGGAAGTCCATCGTGTGGGATAACCAGGAGGAGCTGGATCTCGTAGCAAAAAATATCACCATGCCCCAGAGGCACAACTGTCTGTCCTGCCACTCCGATAGCGGTGGGGCTCCCAACATGAAAAGAGGCGACCTCGAGGACGAGCTCGCCAACACCCACAGGAACTTTGACGTCCACATGGCTGCCGACGGCGCCAACATGACGTGTATCGACTGCCACGGTGGATCGAACCACCGAATCCGCGGCCGTGGGGTGGACCTGATGGCCACCGACAACCCTGACGAACCTCTGAATTGCGAAAACTGCCACGGCGCCACACCGCACGCCAAGGAACTTCTCAACCGTCATTCCGCCCGAATCCACTGCACGGTGTGCCATATACCCACTTTTGCCAAGGACGATGCCACGGATATGATCCGGGACTGGTCAACCTCGTCCCACAACGAGAAGAAGGACAAGTACGCGCCCATGCTGACCCTGAAAAAGAATGTTGAGCCGGAGATCGGCTGGTACAACGGGACCATCACCGCCCAACTCCCCGGCGTGCCGGTGACCGTCGGTCCTGATGGTGCCATTCAGATGGTGACTCCCATGGGCTCGAAGGACGACCCCAAGGCCAAGCTCTACGCGTTCAAGGTCCACGGGGGCAAGATGCCCGTACTCAAGAAGGAGCGCTGGTTGTTACCCATCAACGCCGAAGATTTCTTCGGTTC
Organism: Thermoanaerobaculales bacterium; assembly: GCA_029932545.1. Taxonomy (GTDB): domain Bacteria; phylum Acidobacteriota; class Thermoanaerobaculia; order Thermoanaerobaculales; family Sulfomarinibacteraceae; genus DAOWGJ01. Next base: position 7,179 of record JAOZPW010000013.1, read on the forward strand.
CAGCCAGATTGATCTTCGCGTTCGACAGGCTGCACAGATCTTCTACGGAATGGACGACATCGAATACGAATGGTTGAACATCAAGCGCTACATGGGCATCTTCCACGAGGTACAGCCGGCCAAAAATGCTATCCGCTGCCTCGATTGCCACGGTGGCAACGGTCGCCTCGACTGGGCCGGGCTCGGTTACGCGGCCGATCCCCTCGCGGCAGCCCTGGCGCCTTCGCACTGATCGATTTCGACGAGCCAGGCGCGGCGGCAGGTGGTGAGAAGCTCCCCCCGAGCCACGATCGGCTCGACCTATCGGAAAGAAACCGTCCCGATGGGCACGACGGGCGGGACGCCCGCCGCCACAATTCGTATGCCGGAGAAAAATTGTCAGGAATGACACCGTTGCAGGGTGGAGGGTAGCTAATCCCGGCTCCCCAACAACCCGGCTCTCAAGAGAAAATACAGCAGCGTCATGATTGAGGAAGCGGCCGCAGCGACGTATGTCAATGCAGCTGCATTGAGAACCTTCGCAACCCCTTTTTCCTGACCCGGCCCAACCAGGCCATACTCGACCACACGCTTCTTGGCCCGGGCGGATGCGTCGAATTCCACCGGCAAGGTGACCAGCTGGAAGAAAACCACGGCCGAAAACAGCAGGGCCCCGAGACCAACCATCTGCGTCGACGACATGAACAAACCGATAAGCATCAGCATGTAGCCAATTTTGCTTCCGATACCCACGGTCGGCACGAGGGCCGATCGCAGTTTCAACGGTCCGTAGGCTGTCGCATGCTGAATGGCGTGCCCAGCTTCGTGACAGGCAACACCGACCGCAGCAACCGTTCTTGAGCCATAGACCGTCTCGGACAGGGCCAACTTCTTCGTCGCCGGGTTGTAGTGATCCGACAAAAAGCCCCGGGTCGGAACGATGGACACATCGTTGATACCGGCCCTTTTGAGCATCTCCCCCGCCGCCTGGGCGCCGGTCAGTCCTGTGGCAACCGGCACCCTCGAGTATTTCTTGAACGCGCTCTTGGTCATAAAACTCGCCACCAACGACAATACAAAGGTCGGTGCAATAAACAGCAGGTACATTGGATCGAAATACATCATTTCTCCTTGTGTTCAAACATCAAAAGAGCGGTTCTGCTCAGTCATCAGTACTGATTCTAACAAGATCCTCAGTTGAACTATTCTCCTTCAATTCGCCGCCGGTCCCTGTAAACTCTGGCCGTGCCGAACACGAACCCGAAACCATCGATATCCGAGCCAATCCACGGGCATGAGTCTTGGATCGGTCTTCCGGCAGCACTGGGGATTTTCGGCATCGTCTTCGTATGTTTCAGCCCGTCCCTGGACAATTTCTTTGCCGGAGACGACTTCAGCTGGTTCTTTCATACGTTGAAGACGATCCACAACCCCGAGACCTTCTTGTTGCCGGTCAATAACTTCTACCGACAAACCGAATCCTTATATTTCTTGGCCACGACCCTGCTCTTTGGGCGTTCCCCCTTGCCGTTCTTTCTCATTCTGGTGGTGATTCACGCCCTCAACGCGATCCTGGTGTCGTCGCTGATTCTCAGAGTCAGCGGCAACCGACTTGCCGGAGTCGCCGGAGGCCTCGCGTGGGCCTTGTGTTACAAACACGCCGAAGTCGTTCTCAGACCCTATGCCGTCGCGGACTCGGCCGCTCTTCTCTTCGGCCTTGCCTCGATTCTCCTGATAATGAAGAGACGGATTGTTATTGCCGCTTTGCTACTGATTCCCTCCCTCTTCGCCAAAGAAAATGCCATCCTATTTCCGCTCCTTGCAACCGTTCTGATTTTCTACACCGACGGCGACAAAATGAAAATCCGTTTCCCTCAGCTCGTCCGCAGATGGACCCGGGCTGGTGTCCTGACCAGCCCCCTTTGGGCCCTGGCCGGCGCCTTCGCGCTTCTCGAAATCCTGGGGAGTCGATCGAGCCGATACCTCTCGCCCGATCTCACCTTCGTGGCGAGGTTTTGGGAGAGCTGGATCACCTATCTCGGACCCGATGCGACCTGGCTCCGAGAGGTGGTTCTTGGCGGCGGCCAGACCCTGGTACCAATCTGGTTGGCATTCGGGCTGTTTGTGCCCTTCGCTTTCTTGCTGTGGCGACTTCCAAGACTGGTACGTCTTGGCGTTGTGTGGACCTGCATCACCATGCTTCCAACACTCGCGGTTCCCTTCCAGAGCTCCCGCTATCACTACGTACCATTGGTCGGCGTCGCTCTGGTCTTCGGAATCGTTTGGTCCCACGTTTATTCAAGACTCAATAAGTCTCCCAAGGATCACCGAGCCGGGCTGGGATTTCTGTTCTCCGTAACGGCGCTGCTCACGGCTTTCTTCATCTCAGGGATCCAGAACGAGGAGCAGGATACCGCCCAAATCGGAGAACTGCATCGACGAGCGGCAGCGTCGTTCGAGGCCGAGATCGTTCCCTTCCTTGACCAGGTCCCGGACGCGACAACCGTCTTCATGAGGACCAAAAACCTCGACATCGCCCACTCTCTCTTCAAGCCGAGGCCCTGGTTCATGCCCGAAACCTACAAGTGGGTTTATCGCCGACCCCATGGAATCCTGGGTCTCGCCAACACCTATGGCTTCGTGTCCTACTGCAGCTATGACTCGGACCACCCCAGCCTCTTCGTCGCAGTGCCTCGCAAGGAATTTGAGAAGCGGCTCATGCCGGATTCGTTCTCGGTTGCACTTCACAACTCCACAACCAATGTGTTCTCACGAGGGGACCGAAACGTCCGTGATTCGATACGACGGATGGCCGCCGAGCACGACAGCTACTCCCTCTTGCAACCGGGCCACTTCGACCCAACCTTCCGAGGTATCGACCAATTGTCCTCTGTGGGACCATGAAATACGATCCAATGATCTCAAGACTTGTCTTCCTCGCCGGCGCCGGAGTGGGTCGTCTCCGACTGCGGTCTGACCGAAACCTGGCCGGATTATGACGACCAGGAACACCTCCCGATCTGGAACGACTGCCTCTGGAATCACCTGATGACCCTCTGGCGAAAGGTCTTCATAGACTGGAATCTACGTGCCGACCCACGCTTGTTGATGCTCTACGCACCGGGGGCATTCACCTGGTGCGAGTTTGATTTTGAGATTATCGAGCAGGCCGCCGAGGGTGGCCTTCCCTTTGCCCAGTTCGACGGCTGGTTCCAGCCGGCAATGCCGATTTCCGTATTCTTGCCGATTTTGATGATGTAGAAATCCGATTCGTCCGCCTAGCCCGCAAACCACGTGGCGGACGGTCTCCTTAGTCCTTCACCTCGCTCTCGGCGCCGGCAACCATCAAGACAAAGTTGCCGACGAGGAAGGGGTCGAGAAAGGTCTCGGAACGGTCCCGCCAGACCCTTGTCGCCACCTCGCCGAGAACGCCACCCGTGAACCCCCTGGACTCAACCATCACGTCGTAGGTATCGGCAATCGCCGTAAGCTGGCTGGCAAGATTGGGCCGTCTCGGCACTGATGGAACGGGATAACTGGGCTTTCCATCCCACCTCATATGGTGTTCGTAGGCGACCAGTACGGCCAACGGCGGCGCCTCCGGAAGGCCGCACAACTCGGCGGCGCCCAACACCGTGTGCATCTTGAGGATCTCCCACTCCACGTCACTCAGGTCCTCATCCCTGTCCAACAGGGCTGCCGGCAGACTGAGCTTGCCGATATCATGCAAAAGTGCCGCCAGGCCGACCGACTGGAGGCTTTGGCCTGTGATTCCCAGGGACCTGGCCTGGGCTACCACCAGCATGGCCACGTTGATGGCGTGGACAAAAAGCTTCTGGTCAAGACTTTTCATCGGGCCCAACAGCAACAGGGCACGAGTGTTCTCGTCCATGCCCTCGACAAAGTGCCACAACATGCGATCGAGCTGTTCGACACTCCCGCTTCGGTCCTCCCGGTAGCGGAGAAAACCCTCCTGAGCCATGTCAATATCGTGTTCGGAGAACTGAGAACCCCGTACCGAGGCCAGATCGACTTCGCTTCTGGGGCCTTCTTCAGACAGATTCAGTTGAACCCGACCGAGAATGACGTGCGCCGTCGAAACCGGTTTGCCAACCGAGGCCAGACACTCGACCAGGCTGTAACACTCCTCTTGATCCAACCCACGGGCCAGGGTCAATCGCTCGATACCCAATCTCTTCATGGTCCGAATCAGAGGACCCAGGTACATCTGACCGGACCGGATCGGACGATCATCAACAAGAAGTTCTTCGTCGATTACGAGGAACGTCATCGAGTCACGGCCTCGCTCGTTCAGACACGATTCGAGCGAACCGACGACGGCGCCGACACCCTCGACGACCTTGGGGTGACTCTGTGGGTAGAGAGCACGATAATTGACCGCGATCGAAAGAGCTCGGAGTACCGGAAGCACCTGTGCGGGATCGTTCCTGACCATCTTCTATCTCCCGGTCCCCGATTGTGTTCCGTTTTCGAGGTCCCGACAGATCCCCCGGACCGTGGCATCCAGAGACAACCGTCCCTTCTTCACCCATGGTCGGCGTTCATTCTCCGGGTACAATTCGAGAGACCGGAAGGCGGCGTGACGTTCTTCGGTACTGACCAATGTAAACCAGCTACGGAAGAACGGAGCAATTTCCGGCAACACTCCGGCATCACCGATCTCACCCAGAGTCTGAAGTGCCCTGAGGCGAAGACGACGTTGGCGGCCGATGGGATCAGGCCGCCGAAGCAGGTCAACCAGTGGTCCGGTGGCCGCATGAATTCCGGCACTACCGAAAACACTCACCGCCATCTCAGTAACTCTGAAATCATCGTCTTTGAGAACCTTTTCCACCAATTCCGGCGTAATGTCCCCGCCCAACTCCGGAATGCACTTGACGGCTTCAACCCGCACACGGGAATCTTCGTGGGCCAACCCCTTTTGCAGCACTTCCAGGGTCAGACCCTCGCCAACCCGGCGAAGAAGGGACAAGATATTGCGGATCATGTACCACCGGGAATCATCGAGAAGGGCCACCGACGCCGGAACGACCGAGGAACCCAGTGATGCCAGGAGGTCAAAAATATGACGCCGCCGAGACAACTCGGGCTCCTCTCCCAAAACACAGAGCAACTGGTGAATTGAAGTCGGTCCCAACAGTTCGATCAACTGATGGACCTGCCCAATGTCGGATTTTTTGACCTCGCCGAGCACATCAACAATCCCCGAGAGGGTGCCGGGCTCTCTCAGACCTTCAAGACACCGCTCGGCAGCCTCCCTGACCGGTTTGATCTGCTCCCCGGAGATCGTCATCTCGCGCAAGGCCTCGACGATCCGCGTCGCGGGGCCAAACCGCCCCCCGGCCAACATCGCCTTGAAGGTCTCTTGCTGCCGGAAAATCACCGACGCGATCTGTTCGTCATCAAGAAACGGTCGCTGGAGGAGGTCGACCAGCATCATGGATAAATCGACGATCACCCGCTGATCGGTGATGGTCTCCAAATAGGGGCTGAGGTCCGAAAACATCGCATGTACAGGCACATGGCGTCTCAACTCAACAAAGACGCGATCGTCGAGCGCTCCCGACAAAGGTGCTCTATCGACATCTTCGTCCGAGAAGACCGAACGCAACTCGGTTGCCAAGGCCTCCGGGTTCTGGCGCTGTCGAGAACTCAGGAACTCAGGCGATGCCTCGATCACCAGCGAATCAACCGCCGAAACGACTCTTGGGGAAAATATGACATCATCCGCCCGGAGCCGGCGCAATGACCCAACCATCTTCGCTGCAGAAACGGCACTGCCCAGGGACTTCAACCCGGGCGCTGCATCCTCCCGGCCGACCAGTTCCCGAACGGCCGCATCAAGGATGCCATGCCTCATGCCATCCGGCATCGCCGAGAGCAATTCCGAGACATGCCGGGCGGTCGATAGCTGACCACCCTCTTCTTCGGCTTCATCGTCAATCTCAGCCAGGGCCTCACCCATGGTCTGCCCGACGATCCCCTCGAGCACAGTCTCAATCTCGGCCCTCTTTGGATCGGGCTCGGCCGAAGCCACCTCACCGTCCGTAACGTCGTACTGCTGCAGCACCTGGTCAACGGCCGCCTGAATCTGAACAAAAGGATTCGGCTCCGACTCTTCGAGTGAACTGCTCTCGATAAACAACCGCCCATCACTGAGCAGCCGTTGCAAGATGCGATCCCACACCGAATCCTCACCGCTACCCTCCTCGGGAGCATCAAGAGTCTCGGTCACCAGCAGACCGGTGAAGTCGACGGCCTCGACCGCAATGTGTCGTACCCCGAGCGTCTGCAATTCGGTCCCCAGACTGTGCTCGGAACCTCGAACCTCACCCCGCGGCAGAAGGCCCAGAAGATGCTCAAGCTCGTCGCTCTCTACACCTTCCGAAAAGCGAAGGACGGCAACTTCCAGCAGATAAAGGGCCGCCGCCAGACGCACAGCCGGCACCGATTTCAACTTTTCGTCGGGTCCGAGGAGCGAATCTCTACTGACCCCCAGGGCCAGGCTTCCCGTAGGAGCAATCAGGCCGGTCAGAACCGCATGGGCTCGATCGAGGGCTTGCTGTCGTTCCGGGTGACCAGGCTGGTAGATTGAGAGTTTCTGCCACGCCAAGGCCAGTTCCTTGACGAACGAGTTCAGAGAGACAACCATTTCACTCTGCGGCATGATCCTACTGTACCCCAACCCGACGAAAAACAAACCGAAAGGATCCGCAAACTCTCCTAGAGGTAAACCACTGAGGCATCCTCCCGGTCGTCCGTCGTGCCATCGATCGTGATGCCGTCCATCAGGGTTGAGCTTTCGAAGGTCTGGGCGGCCGCTGATCCGACAACGGTCACCGGACGGCGTCGCAGATCACGGCCACCGGCTATCCCGAGTCAATTCCATGAACAACACGGAGGAAATCATGTACGGGTCACCGTTAAATTTGCCACCGCCCCGGACGCCGACGCTGGTGTCTGGCGCGGCCGCTGCCGGCTGACGCCGTACCTGCAAACTGAACATGACGCTGTCAACTGCAACTGACCCGGCCCCTGCCATCTGGCGCTGCCCCTGTCGCGCCTGTTGCCCCTGAACCCACACCACTTGACTCCCGCCTCAACAACCGCCACCCTGTGCTCTCGGAGGAGCTCATGTCTGTAGACGACCAAAAGGTCATTTTTTCGATGGTACAGGTGTCCAAGGTCCACGGTACAAAAACGGTCTTGCGGGACATCTCTTTGGGATTTTTCTATGGTGCCAAGATCGGCGTTCTGGGCCTCAACGGCGCCGGCAAGAGCACCTTGTTGAAAATCATGGCCGATACCGAAGAGCCTTCGGATGGTCAGGTCGTCCGCGCGCCAGGCTATTCGGTCGGCATGCTCGAGCAGGAACCGACGATGACGGCCGGCAAGACAGTGCTGGAAATCGTCGAGGAGGGCGCGGCCGAATCCAAGGCCCTCCTGGACGAATTCGACCAACTGGCCGAGAAATTTGCCGAGCCGATGGATGACGACGAAATGCAACGGGTTCTCGACAGGCAGGCCGATGTCCAGGACAAGATCGAGGCTGCCGGCGCATGGGAGCTGGACTCTCGTCTCGAACTGGCAATGGATGCACTCCGGTGCCCCCCCGGTGACACGGTGGTCGATCACCTCTCCGGGGGTGAGCTTCGTCGCGTGGCCCTGTGCCGTCTTCTGATCCAGCAACCGGACATTCTGCTGCTCGACGAACCGACCAACCACCTCGATGCAGAGTCTGTCGGCTGGCTGGAACGCCACCTCAAGGACTATCCCGGCACCGTCATCGCCGTCACCCATGACCGCTACTTCCTGGACAACGTCGCCGGCTGGATCCTCGAACTGGATCGCGGCCACGGCATCCCCTGGAAAGGCAACTACTCGTCTTGGCTGGAACAGAAGGAAGAACGGCTTCGTCAGGAAGAACGATCCGAGGGCCGCCGTCAGAAGACATTGGAACGAGAACTGGAGTGGATCAAGATGGCGCCACGGGCCCGCCACGCCAAGGGCAAGGCACGCATCAACGCTTACCAGGACTTGCTCTCCCAGGAACCTGAGAAAATGGTAAAGGACCTGGAAATCTGGATTCCCCCTGGTCCGCGACTGGGCGACATCGTCATCGAAGCCGACGCATTGAGCAAGGCCTACGGCGACAAGTTGCTCTTTGAAGACATGACGTTTTCGATTCCACCCGGGGCAGTGGTCGGCATTGTCGGAGGCAACGGCGCCGGCAAGACCACACTGTTTGAGTTGATCGCCGACCAGATCGAGGCGGATTCCGGCGGCCTCCGTCTCGGTGAAACCGTCAAACTTGGTTACGTCGATCAGAAGAGATCAACCCTCGATCCCGAAAAAACAGTCTGGGAGGTGATCTCGGAAGGTTCCGACTCGGTGTGGCTGGGGCGGGTCGAGGTCAATTCCCGAGCCTACGTCGGACGCTTCAACTTCACCGGCTCAGACCAACAGAAGCCCGTCGGCCTCCTGTCAGGCGGCGAACGAAATCGCGTTCACCTGGCTCGTGTATTGAAAGAAGGGTCGAATTTACTGATGCTTGACGAGCCGACCAACGATTTGGACGTCAACACCCTCAGAGCCCTCGAAGAGGCGATTCTGGCCTTCGCAGGGTGCGTCCTGGTGATCTCGCACGATCGCTGGTTTCTCGACAGGGTCGCCACGCACATCCTGGCTTTCGAAGGCGACTCCCACGTCGAATGGTTCCCCGGTCCCTACTCGGACTACCTCGCCGACCGCCGCAAGCGCCTGGGCGACAAGGCAGACCGGCCCCATCGGGTGACGTACAGGAAACTGACGCGGGCATAAGGAGAGCGATCAGCTCTCAGCCGTCAGCTCTCAGCGAACGTCCTTCACCCCGCAACCAGTAGCGCAACGCCGACCACTGCAATTACCGTACCGATCAAACCCCGCACCGACGGCCACCGTCGTTCGACGACCGACTGGACCACCAAGCTGAATATCGGTGGCGTTGCCAACAGTACAGCCGCCACCGAAGCCGGCGCCCAGGCCACCCCGGCCATCATCAGGAGCATCGCCAGATAGGTGCCGAAGAAAGAAGCCAGGACCATTCGTGGAAGCGTCTTGGGGTCCGACACCGCCCTCCGCGCCCGATCCAGACCGCCAACCGCCAGAGCGACGGCAATCAACCCTGCCGCCCCGACGCCCATACGGAGGAAGGTCGCCGGCAGGACTGGAACCGAGGCCATGCCAAATTTTGCGACTACCACACCGGTACCCTGACCACACGCCGCCAACAGACCGAATGCCACTCCGACACCGATCCGCCCGCCCCGGATTTCAGTGTTATTCGTGCTGCCGGTGAGGACAACGATGACACCGGCCAGAATCACCAAAGACGCCACAAGTTGCATCGTGCCCAGGGTCTCTCCCAGCGGCCACGCCAGGGCCGCCGCAAACGCCGGGGCCATGGTCTGGAGCAGCAGACTGCGATGAACGCCAAGATGCTTGACCGCCGCAAACAGGGCCGTATCACCAACAGTCAGACCAATGATGCCGGAAAGAGCCACCAACGACAGATCAATCCCGGAGGCAGCGCCGAAGGCCCCCCACCCTCCCAACACCAGAAGTGTCAGGCCCAGAAGTACCGTTGCGAAGGCGCATTTGAACAGGTTGGCCGCCCGCGCGCCGTGACGGGCGATCGGAAGGGCAAATATCTGAACCGCCACTGCCCACAACAGGGAGGCACTCAGACACGCAGCTTCACCGAGAGGTATCGACATGCCCGAGAGTGTACCTCCGTTGCGTTCTGTACACTGGGGCCATGACAAAGAATGCTTTTGACGACACGCACGCCCAATTCGTTTTCCGGGCCCTGACAATTCGGTCCCTGATTTTGCTGGTGGTCACAGTAATCGCCCTGCTGCCGACGGCATGCTCACGGCAGAAGGAAAGTCCTCCGGAGGTCATTGTGGCCCACAGCGAAGGGGTGATCTCGGCCGCCGATCCCATCAGGGTCCGTTTCGCCCGGGATGTGGCGTCGGAGGAGAGCCTCGGCGCCGAGGTATCGCCCTCGCCGGTGCGGCTTCGCCCCAAAGTCGAAGGTATAGCCCGCTGGACGGCGCCGGATGTCCTGACTTTTGAGCCTGCATCACCACTCAGAGGCGGTGAACACTACGAGGTCCGCGTCGATCTCGCTGCGATCATTGAAGATCGAGAAGACACCTTCAGCTTCGACCTTGAGGTGATGGAACAGAGCCTGGAAATTTCAATAGCGGGTCTGGAAACCACCGGCGAGAGCGACGAACTCCGTCTCCAAGGCATGCTCCAGACGGCGGACATCGCCGACAGCGGAGCGGTGGAACGGACCCTCAGCGCCACCCTTGACGGCACGAGTTTGCCTCTTGCATGGGCCCACGCCTCCGGTGGACGGCGCCACGATTTTACCGTCGAGGCTGTGACCCGTAATGAGCAGGATCAGTCCATCCACCTCGAGTGGGACGGTTCACCCATCGGCGCCCACTCCAAAGGAAAACGGGAAATCAACGTCGTCAGACGAGGCCTCTTCGTCATCACCGGCGCCAGGGCGGTGCATCAGGGAAATAAATACATCGAGATACGCTGCAGCGGCAATGTCGATGCGGAGCAGGATCTGCTGGGTCTGATTGAAATCGGCGGGCATGAGGATCTCCGGTTCGAGATCAGCGGCAACGTCATCACGGTCTTCGCCACCGGCGGATGGGAGGACGAGGAAGAGCTTCTGATCGACAGGGGCCTGCGTTCCGAAGGGGGGCAACAATTGGGTACACCCTTCGAACAGACACTGCACTTTCGACCACCCCTGCCCTCCGTAAAATTTGCATCGAAAGGCGTCATCATCCCCTCGACCAACGGCCTGAGCCTGCCGATCGAAGTCACCGCATTACGAGCGATCGAGATCGAGGCCTCCCAGGTCTTTGAGGACAATCTGCCCCAGTTTTTCCAGGTCAACTCAATCTCCGAGACCGACGAACTGCGGCGCGTCGGCCGGGTGATCTGGAAGCAGAGGATTGTCCTCGACGACGACGATTCCCTGGGTGAGAGCCGACGTTTCGGGCTGGATCTTTCGCCACTGGTCACACAATCCCCAGGCGGCCTCTACCACCTGAAGATCCGTTTCACCCGGGGTGATATCGACTTCGAGTGTTCGGATGCTGTCGATTTTCCGATGCCGGTCCCGGAGGATGCCTCGTGGGACGAGGAGGAGTCTTCCCTTTGGGATCTATGGGGAGACAGCTCGGAATTTTCCTGGTCGGACCTTTTTGAAAACCGCAATGATCCCTGCCATCCTGGTTATTACGACTCTTATTATGACCACAACATCGAGATCGAGCAGAATGTCCTGCTCTCCAATCTGGGCCTGATCGCCAAGGCCGGCGAGGGCGGCGGTGTGTTCGTCCTCGTTACCGATCTCAGGACCGCCAAACCGCTTGCAGGCATCGGTGTCACTCTCTTGGACTACCAACAGCAGGTGATGACTTCGGGCACGACCGGCGCCGATGGCATGTTCCGGTTTGACGCTTCCGATGACCCCTTTCTCATCGTCGCCCAAAGCGGCGATCAGGTGGGCTACCTCAAATTGCACGACGGCCAGGCGCTTTCCATGAGCCGTTTCGACATTGCCGGCGCCAAGATCACCCAGGGTCTCAAGGGCTTCATCTACGCCGAGCGCGGGGTGTGGCGCCCCGGCGATCGCATGCACCTTGGATTCATCCTCCACGACCCCGAAGGACGGATTCCTTCAGATCATCCCGTCGTATTTGAGCTCCGTAATCCTCAGGATCAACTGGTCCGGAGGGAGACACAGAAAGCCACTGAGGGGCAGTTCTTTATCTTTGAACCCCAGACGGATGCCGACGCTCCAACCGGGGAATACCGGGTTACGGTCCGTCTCGGAGGAACCACCTTCGAAAAGGCCCTCAAAGTCGCCATGGTTCGGCCGAACCGTCTTCGGATCGCCTTGGAAAGTGACGCCCCCGAGATCAGGGCGCCTGAATCGCGCCTGAAGGGTCTCCTCGAGGCCTCATGGCTGCACGGCGCCGAGGCCGGAGGACTCGAGGCCCGTATCGACGCCCGGTTGGTGTCCATGACCACCGAATTCAAGGAACGGCCGGACTTCGTCTTCGACGACCCAACCCGCAGCGTGGACTCTGAAGAAATCACTATTATGGATGATCACCTGGATCAACACGGCCGTATCCGCCTGAATAACGAAATTCCCGTCGAAGCAGCGGCGCCCGGGAAACTGGCCGCCATCCTGACGACCCGGGTCTTCGAACGCGGTGGCGCCTTTTCCATCAACGAAACCACCATGCCGGTCTCCCCCTACGAGCATTACGTTGGGCTACGAACCGAACCCGGGGATGCCACTCGGGGCATGCTTCTGACCGACACCGATCATCGAGTCGACCTGGCCCTCCTGGACCAGGAGGGGCGTCCCGTCCATGGAGAGGTCAACGTCAGTCTCCATAAGATCTCCTGGCGCTGGTGGTGGGAGAAAGGCGGCGACGAGGGTCTGGTTGACTTCGCACAATCATCTTCACTGCAACCGATTATTTCCGAGACGGTGCATTTGGTGGGCGGTGAGGGTTCGTGGAACTTCTCCATCGCCTACCCCGAATGGGGGCGGTTTCTGCTCTTGGCCGAAGATCCCGAGGGCGGCCACCGAACGGGCAAGGTGATCTACATCGACTGGCCCGGTTGGGCGGGCAAGGCCCGAAAGGGCGCCGGAGATTCTGCCGAGGTTCTCAGTCTCTCCTCGGACCAGGAGAACTACGTCGTTGGAGACGAGGTTCAGATCAGTATTCCATCGGCGGCCCCCGGCAAAATTCTGGTCAGCCTGGAAAAGGGCACGACTATTCTCCGCACGGATCTCATCGACGCCCAGGCGGAGAGAACGCCCTATCACTTCACCGTAACCGAAGAGATGACGCCCAATATCTACCTGGTCATCAGCTTCATCCAACCGCACGAACACCCCGAAAATGATCTCCCGATCCGCATGTATGGCGTACTGCCGATCAATGTCAACAACCCTGGTAGCCGGTTGGAACCCCTAATCGAGGCGCCGAAGTCCTTCAAACCTGAGACAACCGGGAAGATCTCCGTCTCCGAGGCCAACGGCCGGGCAATGAGCTACACCGTGGCCGTCGTCGATGAGGGTCTCCTTGGATTGACGGGATTTGTGACCCCCGATCCCTGGGCCACCTTCTACCGCCGTGAGGCCCTGGGTGTCCGCACGTGGGATCTTTACAATGACGTCGTCGGCGCCTGGGGCTCGGCCTTGCAGAGCCTGCTGGCGGTTGGCGGCGGAGAGAGCGGGAAGATCAAGCCCGGGAGCAAGAAGGAACGGCGCTTCCCGCCAATGGTTCGCTTTCTCGGCCCCTTCCACCTCGATGCCGGAAAGACGGCAACCCACAAAATCGATGTGCCGCTCTACGTCGGTTCGGTTCGAGTCATGGTGGTCGCCGCCGAGGGCCCGGCCTTCGGGCGCGCAGGCAAGGATGTGCCGGTTCGGAAGAAATTGATGGTCTTGGGCTCCCTGCCCAGACTCCTGGCGCCCGGCGAGAGTCTCCAGTGGCCGATCTCGGTCTTCGTCATGGAGGGCGGCCCTTCAAAGGTACGCCTTACAGCAGAGACCCAAGGTCCGGTGACGATCGATGGTCAGTCCTCCCAAAACCTTGAATTCTCCGGCCCCGGCGAACAACTGGCGACCTTTCCCATCACGGTCGGCGAGGGCGAAGGCCCGGCAAAATTTACCATCCAAGCCAAGGGTGGAGGCGAAAACAGTCGGCACGTCATCAACCTCAATGTCCGGCGTCCCGCCCGTCCGGTGACAACGGTCAAGCGCCACCGGATGAGCCCCGGCGCCCCCTGGCACACAGCGGTCGCACTTCCTGAAAATAAGACGGACCGACACCTCAGGTTGGAAGTCTCCCGGGTCCCGCCGATGGATCTGGGACGAAGACTCGATCAGCTGATCCACTATCCCTACGGCTGTCTGGAGCAAACGGTTTCTGCAGCATTCCCCCAACTCTATCTGGGGCGAATCGTCACACTCGGTCCTGATCGGGAGGCGGAGGTCGAAAAGAACATCAGTGCAGCCCTGGAAAGACTTCGAAAATTCCAACTGCCCGCCGGTGGGATGAGCCTGTGGCCCGTGGCGTCGGGTGGGTTCTGGGCTTCTGCGCCTCGGTATGAGGTAGACCCATGGGTGACAACCTACGCCGGTCATTTCCTCCTGGAGGCCAAGCGCGCCGGATACAGAGTCCCCGGTGAGGTGCTCCAACACTGGGAGACCTACCAGCGGAAGACTGCGCGGCAGTTCTCCTCCGACACCGATGCCGACATCGTTCTTCAGGCCTACCGGCTTCAGACGCTGGCCCTGGGTGGAGCGCCGGAACTCGGTGCGATGAACCGTCTACGGGAAACTCCGCGCCTGCCGGCGGTTGCACGCTGGGAGTTGGCGGCAGCCTACGCCTTGGCAGGACGCCCCGAAGCCGGGCAGGCTCTGGTCGCCAACGCCCCGATGATATTCCGACCCTATCGAGAACTGGGCGGCAACTACGGTAGCGAGATCCGAGATCAGGCCATTGTGCTGGAAGCCCTGAGGGCACTGGACCGGCAGGAGGGGGCGGCGGACATGGTCGAAAAGCTCTCCTCTGCCCTTAGCAGCGACCGGCCGCTGTCCACTCAGTCGACCGCCTTCGCCCTGATGGCCATTGCCCGGAACATCGGGAAGACGGATACCAGATGGACTTTCGACGTGACACAGGAGGGTGAGAAAACAGTCCATGTCGAGGCGGTCAAGGCCGTCGTCGAGCGAGACCTGCCCCCGCTCTCCGGAAATCTTACGGTCATCAATACCTCTGAGGAGACCCTCTACGCAGCGCTCTTCATCCGAGGCATCCCGGCACGCAACGAAGAGAAAGCAGTCTCACAGGGTCTTATTCTCAAGACATTCTTCGAAGACGGTGACGGCGAGAACATCGACCCCACCCAACTGGATCAGGGCATGGACTTCCGATATATCGTCGAGTTGAGCAATCCCGAAGACGGTCGCCGCCTGGAGAATCTGGCCTTGAGCACTCCTGTGGCCGAGGGTTGGGAAATCCGATCTATCGAGACAGAGGGCATCCTGGATCACCAAGACGTTCGAGACGCACGCGTCGATCTCTTCTTTGACCTGGCAGCGGGGCAGACCCTGAGTACCGGAATCTCAATCACTGCGGCTTTCAAGGGTCGGTTCTACCTGCCGATGGTCACAGCCGAGGCAATGTACGATCCCTCGGTTGCCGCCAGGGTACCGGGACGGTGGGTGGCGGTGGAGGGGCCGTGAGATTAGCGACTTATCCACGAACCGCTTCGAATATTCGAAGCAACTCTGTGGATAAGTCTCGCTATCAGCTCTCAGCTATCAGCTCTCAGCCCACGCCGCCCATTCCCCGAGCCTTTTGGCCGTTAGCCGTCAGCCGGGGCCAACGCGCTCGTTGGGCTTGGGTTTACGCACAGATTGATCCGAGCTCCCGCGCGGCAACCGAGACGGTCGCCGACACGAGAGGAATTGCATTGTGGCGGCGGGCGTCTCGCCCGCTGCATTCTTGTGACCAACGCCAACTATCGAGCGCACTTCCGGGTTCGGCTTGATCGTGACCAGCGTCCGAAAGCTCTCTTTCCGAGTGCTGGGCGGCCTGATTCTGATTTTTCTGCTATTCGTGGTTTTTGTCCCGATCGTTGAATTCTCCGACCCTCTGGGAACGGCGATTCTCGACTGTGAGGGACGGCTTTTGGGTGCAGCAACGGCCTCGGACGGCCAATGGCGATTCGGTGCGCCTGAAGAAATCCCCGGAAAATTCCGGCACGCCCTGCTCGAATTTGAAGATCACCGGTTCGACTCCCACCCCGGTATCGACCCCCTGGCAATGGCCCGCGCCCTCTTCCAGGATCTCAAGGCCGGCGCCATCGTCAGCGGGGGATCGACCATCACAATGCAAACCGTGCGTCTCTCCCGCCATGGCCGGCCTCGAACCCTGCGAGAGAAGGCCGTCGAGTGCCTGTTGGCACTGCGTCTGGAACTCTCCCACTCCAAGAATGAGATCCTCAGGACGTATGCCGGCTACGCGCCTTTCGGTGGGAACATCGTCGGCCTGGAGGCGGCGGCTTGGCGCTATTTCGGACGCAGTGCAAGGGATCTCTCCTGGGCCGAATCCGCCACCCTGGCCGTCTTGCCGAATGCGCCGGCCCTGATCCACCCCGGGCGCCGTCCCGAGGCGTTGCTCAGACGTCGAAACGCCCTCTTGAATCGATTGCATCAGAGGAATCTTCTGGACGAGGTTGCCCTGGAACTGGCCCAGGCCGAGCCCCTGCCGGGGCCTCCTCGCCCCTTGCCCCGTTTAGCGCCCCACCTGCTCGACCGGGCGCGCAGGGAAATCCCCGGTGGAGGCATCGTCACCACCACACTGGATCTGGAGACCCAACGCCGGCTCTCGGCAATCCTCACCCGCCATCATCGAACCCTCAAGGAAAACTCCATCGACCATCTGGCCGCTCTGGTGGCCCATACCGATTCAGGCAAGGTTCTGGCCTACGTCGGCAACGTCGGTCGACTCGGCGATCAGGGTGCGCAGGTCGATATCATCACCGCCCCGAGAAGTTCCGGGAGCATTCTCAAACCCTTCCTCTTCGCCACCATGCTCTCCGACGCAGAGATTTTGCCCGAGGAACTCGTCCCAGATATCCCGACGCGTATCGGCGGCTTCGCACCCCGAAATTTCGATCGTCATTTTTCGGGCGCCGTTCCCGCCTCCGTGGCCCTGAGCCGATCCCTCAACGTACCCGCCGTTCGAATGCTCCGTTCCCACGGTATTGCTCGCTTCGCCGATCTGTTGCGCTCTCTGGGCCTGACGACCCTTTTCCGCCCCGCAGACGACTACGGACTCTCTCTGATTCTCGGGGGCGCCGAGGTCACGCTTTGGGAGATGACGGCACTCTACGCAGGACTGGGGCGCACGGCCATAGGGAGCAGGGCACAGGAGGAACAGGGGGGAGGGGGAGAGGGGGAGAGGGGGGGAGAGGGTTCCGCATTGGGTGAGAGTCACCTGACCACTGACTTCCGGCCCCTCAGTTGGAAAATCGAAGCCACCCAGAAAGGCAGCCCCTCCCCCTTCGATGCCGGAGTCGCTTTCACCACACTGGAAGCCCTGCTGGAAGTGTCTCGCCCCGAGTCAGACGCCTCCTGGAAGAACTTCGCTTCTTCCCAGCGGGTCGCCTGGAAGACCGGCACAAGTTACGGTTTCCGCGACGCCTGGGCCATCGGAGTGACACCGGAATATGTCGTCGGAGTCTGGGCAGGTAACGCAGACGGCGAAGGCCGGCCGGGGTTGACCGGTCACTCGGCAGCTGCCCCGGTTCTGTTCTCGATCTTCGACACCCTGCCCTCGGGTCCTTTTTTCGACGAACCCGAACTGGAAATGCGGGAACTCGAGATCTGCGCCCACAGCGGATTGCGGGCCGGCCAAGACTGCGGGGAAATCCGGATTGCCACGGTTCCGGCCTCCTGCCTGCCCGGCCGAACCTGTCCCTACTGCCGCAAGGTCCACCTCGATTCCAGCGGCCGCTACCGGGTGGACGGTGGCTGCGAAACGATCGCTACGATGATCCACCGCTCGTTTTTCATCCTTCCGCCTGCATTAGCTGCGGAGTACGCCCAACGCCATCCGGACTATCGGCCTCTGCCGCCCTGGCGAAAGGACTGCCGGTCCGAAGAGAACGAGGACCGGATCAGCTGCCTCTATCCCGACAATGGCGCTGAGATCTACGTCCCCCTGGAGTTGCATGGCCGGCGAGGCCGTTTTGTCGCCGAGGCCGCCCATGCCGATCCTCGAGGCATCATCTTCTGGCATCTCGACCATCACTACCTCGGGCGCACCAGAGGCGAGCACCGGATGTCTCTGGCGCCCGAGCCCGGCCGCCATCTCCTGACCCTGGTCGATGGCGACGGGACGACACTCTTGCGTCGATTCAAGGTGCTCAGACGGGCCGAAAATACGATGAGCCCGTAGCAATACGGACTCATCATCCACTCGATATGCTCGACCACCGGGAAGTCGTGCCCAGCTCAAAACCGTCGATGCCCCCGGTGTAGCAGTTGTCCCGAATGTGGGAGCGGCCGGTATCAGTCAATTCAATGTGCGAACACTTGATTGTGCTTTCATTGGCGACACCGAGGCCCGAGTCATCCGGATTGATCTTGATCGCCTGCTGGCCGGGGTCAATGATATGGACATTGTGAATCAGAATGCCTGAGATCGGAGCGCCTTGCCCCGTGATATGAATCGGGTGATCGAAGGCGCGCATCAAGGTAATATCGGCTATGACAGTGTCCGATGCGTAAATGCTGATCAACTCGTTCGTCTGGTAGTCGGCGTCGAGAATCACCGCCTCGCGGTCGCCCGAGAAAGACCGCAGGGTCACACCGGGAGTGTCAAACACCAACCGGCATCCGGAATCCCCACAACCGAGATCGTACGTCCCGTCATGCAGAAGCAGCGTCGTGCCGGTTTGAGCATCGGCGACGCTCTGGCGCAGCGCCGATGCCTGGGCAGGCCAGATTTCTATCGTGTCTCCAGTCGCGGGGGGAAAGGGATCGCAGGGTGCCTGGGCATTGGCCGAACCCGACAGCAACAAGAAGATGACCACAAATGCCAGTTTCACAGTGTTCATGTGAACAATATGGCGCTTCCCAAAGCGCATGGGAATGGCAGAACGCGTCAAAAACCTATCGAAAGGCGACACAATGTGATCGAACTCACGATTCCGGAAGATCGCCTTGGTGATATCGAGGCGCCAGGTTCGGGGCCGCAAACCGTTTCCGTCAACCGCGACCGGACCCGAGACC
The DNA here is from genome assembly GCA_029932545.1 of Thermoanaerobaculales bacterium. Taxonomy (GTDB): domain Bacteria; phylum Acidobacteriota; class Thermoanaerobaculia; order Thermoanaerobaculales; family Sulfomarinibacteraceae; genus DAOWGJ01. Next base: position 26,086 of record JAOZPW010000013.1, read on the forward strand.
GTAGACCGTAGACCGCACCCGGTACCGCGTCCGCTTCCGCGAGCTGCGTCGGTGGTGCTG
>JAOZPW010000178.1 GCA_029932545.1 Thermoanaerobaculales bacterium
CGGCAACCTGCTGCCATCCCCGGTTGGCTGCGGGACTGGCAGGGCTGGGGTGAAGGATCTTGCCGATTCGTCTGCCATTGCCTGACAGAACCTCTGTAGCCCGCAGAGCGGCAAAAGCCCCAATACCAACCACCCAGTCTGGATTCAAACACTCAACCGTGCGCCTGAGGGCCCGGTCGCAGACTTCGAACAACGGCCTTCTTTCCCCGAGAGGGAGCCGGTTTGGTGTTCTGTTACGCCCACTGTCCTCTAAAAAAACCAATGGACAGTAATTAGCAACGAAAGCCTCCAAGAAAAAAGCCTCAGGTGTTTGCCAGTGGTGTTTGACCCATCCCCAAAGCCTTTGGCCACTGACCTCGACTCGAGGACATTCGAGACCTTGTACCGGGCGCCTCGGGTGAGGATCTCGAGGCATTCCGACCGGCTGGTCGATCCCCAGCCACTCCCCCACCGTTTGAACATCCCCGAACGGAACACCTGTCTGAGCCATGCCGAAAGGCCCAGGGTTCATACCGAGAAAGACGACCCTCTTGCGGCCCCGGCCGAAAAGCTTCAGGTAGGCTTCATGTGGGCTCCTGGCGTAGGACAGAGGATTGTAGATATGGGTGACCGGCGACGAGAACAGCAACTCATCAACAGCCGCCGAGAGGTCTCGTGAAATCTGAACCAGCGAGTTAGCCATCGGGGCCTCACTCAGCTTCGACATTCTCATCCTGAATCATTTTCTCCGGTTCAGGGAGCTCCTCGATCCTGTCCAGCCCGAAATGAACCAGAAATTCCTTGGTTGTTCGGTAGAGAAAGGGATTCCCGACGACTTTCTTGCGGCCCGCCAACCGTAACAGGCCACGGTCGAGAAGCGTTCGCACGACCGCAGTTGAATTGGCGCCCCGTACAAAATTGACCTCCGGGAGTGTCACAGGTTGCCGGTGGGCGACGATCGAGAGCACTTCGAGGGCGGCCTGAGAAAGTCGTTGCTTGGCCGCAAGGCCGTGAAATACCCTCAGTGTTTCGTCGAGCTCAGGGAGGGTAATGTACCGCCATCCCCCCGCGACCTTTTCCAAGCGAATTCCGTGTTCGGGTGCCGAAAGTCGATCCCGCATCGATTCGAGTGCCTCTTCAACCTCCGCCACGGTGACAGCATCGTCACCCAACGCTTCAACAAGACCTTGAACCATCACCGGGCCTCGAGAGGTCAAGAGCGCCGCATCGATGAATGCCAGCACGGCGTCATTGATCATGAACGGCCTCCAGTGATTCCTGATGGAATGTTGCCGCTGGATCGTAAGCCAGAGGCCCCGGGCGCAAAAATATCTCGGCGAAGACCCGGCGCTGTTCGGCGCGAACACCTCCGAGACGCACCAACTCCAGTGTCGCCACGACCAACGCCACAACCTCTTCAGGATCGGTTCGGGTGTCCAGATGGCGAAGGAGAGGCATCAATTTGCTCTGATGAACCGTGTCATAGAGTTCCCGCATCTTGTCCTGGACCTTGAAACGTAAAGGCGTCACCTGAAGAGGTGGCGGGTGAGCCGCCGCAAAACGGTCCATGACCTCAAGGTAGGTCCTCGCCAGAACCCTGAGGTCGACATCTTCCCAATCCAACTCCAAGTCGCCACCGAGATCCTGGACTCCGATATTCGGTTCCCAAAGGCATCGTCGTACGACATCAGCATCGTAGAGATACTCTGCAACCTCTTTGACGCGTCTGTACTCAAGCAGTCGGTCGACAAGTTCCCGGCGAGGATCGTCTTCGCCTCCGTCGGCCGAAGCCTTGGGGAGCAAAGTTCGTGACTTGAGATGCAGAAGCCAGGAGGCCATCCACAAGAACTCCCCCGCCAACTCGAGGTCGAGTCTCTGCATCTGTCTCAAGTACTGATGGTACTGGGAACAAATGCTGGAAATTGGGATGTCGTGAATCGAAAATCTGTTTTTGCGAATGAGATGCAATAGCAGATCCAAGGGGCCATTAAAGTCAGGAACCTCGATCGCCGGGCCGATACCGGTTGTGTCCATAGAAGCCATTCCGCTCACGCGAGCAGTATAACCTGCCGCCCTCCCCAACCCGATGGAACCTTCCCTGACAAAGTAAAACATTTTCAGTCCGCAAACGACCGACTGGGTTAAGATCACATTCAGTATTCCCTATTCTGAAACCGCCTACTGGGGCTTCGGAGGATCAACGGTCAAGGAGGCTCTTTGTGGAAATTTGGGACGGGCAAATGAACATGTTTGACGACAACCCTCAGAGAACGGTTTCCGCCGGGAAAAAGGTTGTGGTCTTCGATCTGGAAACCCAGAGGTCGTTCAAAGACGTCGGCGGCCGAACTCAGATGCACCGATTAGGTGTTTCCATCGGCGTCGCCTACAGCTACACGACAGACGAATATCTGACTGTCACCGAAGAGAGAATTGGGGAGTTGATCGAGCTTCTTCAGGAGGCCGACCTGGTGGTCGGCTACAACATCAAAGGCTTCGATTACGAGGTCCTTCGAGGTTATACGGACGCAAACCTGGCGGCCCTGCCAACCTGTGACCTGATGTTTGAACTCGAGGCTCGCCTGGGTTTTCGGCCGAAACTGGAGAGCGTTGCATCCTCGACTCTCGGGACCGGGAAATCCGCGGATGGCCTTCAAGCCCTGGAGTGGTGGCGTCAAGGGGAGATCGAAAAGATCGCCGAATATTGCAAGGAGGATGTCAGAGTCACCAAGGAGCTTTACGATTTTGGCAAAAGAAACCGTTGCGTCCTGATCTCCCGGCTCGGAGGGAAACCCCGTCAGGTTGCTGTTGAGTGGTAGGGACCCACGCGTTGCCCTAAGGGCAACCACGGCGAAGCCGTGAGGTCGAGACCAGGTGTTCCCTTCCCAGGAAGAAGCTGGTTCGCATGAGATCGATTGTGACTCCCTGAATTTCCAACAAATTGGCTATTTCCTGAATTTTCGATGCCTCCATGAAGCCATGGTGAGCGATGATACGGAAGATCCCAACGCCGCCAGGCAACAATGGAGAACAGGATTGTGGTGATCACCATCGTCGTCGTGACAGCTACCCCGTAAGCTGCTGCCAGATTGTCGGATGAACCGAAACCAAGGACCAGGGCATGATACCGCGACACGGATATACTTAATGAGGCACATGCTTCGGGTTCAATTCAAGGGGGATTGATGGCACAGTGGGTCGAAAAATCGAAACCGGCGGCAGCGGCTCGGGTCCATCTGATGCTGGCGTGGCTCATGTGGGCGGTGGTAGGTACGGTGCTGGTGGCTTTCGGTAGCCGGTGGTTGTGGCAGTCACCGACTCCCGCCAAGCCCTTGCTGACCGGCTTGGCGCTGGCGATCGGCGTCTTCAAGGCCCGTTTCGTTCTCGATCGCGTAGCGATGAAGATTGTTAACAGAATTCGAGAGCGTGGCGACGGTCGTTGCCTTGGGGGTTTCTTATCCCTGCGCTCATGGACATTCGTGGTGGCGATGGCGGGTGGCGGGCGAATCCTGCGCGGCTCGCATGTCGCTCGGGGCCTTCTGGGCGTTCTCTACATCGCGGTGGGAACGGCCCTGCTGCTCTCCTCGCGAGTGGCCTGGCGGGCGTGGTTGCAATCGAGGCGGGGGGCGAACGTCTCCTAATCCCCCCAAATCCAACATCCGAAAAAGAAACCGCAAAAGGACTGAGTTTCACCGGTCACCGGGGCAGGTTTGGCATTATTGGCTGTGCCGTTCTGGCCACTATATGAATCGAGGTTCCGTAGACGTGGTATCCCCTGGGCACGAATCTTGCTGAATTATTTTAAGCCATGGCCATTCTTCCAGCCTTGCCATCAGTCATGCAATCGACTGCAGATTTGGAGGAAAGAACTGTCGATGGCGCTCCGGCCTGGTGCGCCTCTGATGCACCAGGTTTCTCTTCTCCCCAGCGCGGGCTGAAGATCGGGGTATCTCTGGCTCTGGGCATCACAGTAGTGTTAATTGTTGTTCTCGGCGGGCTCTCGGCGATTCAGTTGCGACGCGAAGCGAGTCAGGAGCGAGACGCGCGGCAGGCACTGTTGGCCGAGTCGCTTGCTCCACTGGCTGCCGAGGTCGCCGATGCCTCAGGGTTGGATGAGATCAAGGAACGGCTTGGAGCTTACCAACAGGCGTTCGTGGTCCGCGGCCATCCCGATCACCAGGTTGCCCTGGCAGACGAAAACGGGGAGGTCATCGCGTGTTCCGATCGAGGTCGTGAGCGGGTGCCTGAGTCGGCACTCTCGGCAACGATTATGGTTCAAACGCCGGTTTTGCCAGCCGGCCGCGGAACTCTGACCGTGTGGCAAGACGGTTCGGGACTCACCACCGAGATGGCCCGCCGTCGCGGTCTAGCATGGTTCGATATCTGTGTGACCGTTTTGGTCCTCGGGCTGGGCGTGCAGCTTGTCGTTCATCTCCTGGTGTCACGTCCGTTGAGGCAGTTGCTCATCTCCATCGAGAAGACCGAGAACGGATACATTCAACAGCCTCCGAACATCAGAGGTGCCTGGGAGTTTCGCCTGCTTGCCTGGCGCTTTCACAAAATGAGTAAGGAGCTATTCGAAGGAACACGACTTCTGGTCGCTGCCCAGCGTCGTGCCATGATGTTGGCGGCCCAGCGGCATGGAATTCCCAATGGGAACAGGACAACCAACGTTCCTGTCTCCGGCCCCGGAAAGCGGACCATAGATGAGGCCTTTCTCCTCCGATACCTGCGCGACCGATGTGTCTTCCTGGAAACCTGCAGGTCCGGAGACCCGTCCGCACTTCGTGATGCCGTCGAGGCGTGGGAGTACGACGTTGTACAGGCCGAACGCCTGGGCGAAATGGACCTTAAAGGACGGCTCGGAAATGCTGCGCTCAGGATTCTCGAGCCGGAGGCGTATGAATCCGTCAGCCGCGCTGTGGACGACCTTCGAACGAGTCGCGCCGACTGGTGTTTGGAGGTCGAGGATGCGCTCAAAAGGGAGTTGGCAGTATCCGGGGTCCAGTGCCTTGCTATTCAGCACAGGGTCAAGCACGTTGCCGGCGTGTGGCGCAAGATGCAAAACAAACACCTCGATATTGGCGAGGTCCACGACGCTCTCGCGTTTCGCCTCGTTGTGGCCGACCTGGACGAATGTTATCTCGCTTTGAACGCAGTTCATCGTCTCTTCGAGCCGGAGCCCTTCCGCTTCAAGGACTATATTGTGAGGCCCAAGGCCAACGGATACCAGAGCCTTCACACCACGGTACGGGACAGGGACGGCTTCCCGTTCGAGGTGCAGGTCCGCTCGATGGAGATGCACGAGGCGGCCGAGAACGGTACCGCGTCACACTGGAGGTATCTCGGTGGGAAGAATGGTGGTGACCCGAATTCAGTTTCGCGCACGCAGACACCTTGGATTGCTCGTGTCCTCAAAACGCGTCCTGCCCGCTTCGTGCTGGCCCGTTTCGGCCCTTCAGCCTAATCCTTATCAAGGGACCACAAACCCCCGGTATCAATCGTCGGGATTTATGACATGGCATCATTTTGGGTAGCCTCGCGACAGGCCGCCTCGATCTCGTTTCTTGTCGGAAACTCAGGCCCTTGGAAGATGGCGAGGGTCTTTCCTGAACCCAACCTCAAGATCTCCAGAACTGCTCGGAATTCGGCCTCGGCCCGCCCTGACCAGCCCACGCCTTCAAGACAAAGCCCGAGGCGGTAGCGTACCTGGTAGGAGTCCGGTTGGAGATACAAAGAGGCGCGGTAATACCGCAGCGCCAATCGAAGATCCTCCTCAATCTCCGCCTGACGGCCCGCGACGGCAAAGGCCACCCAATCCTTGGCGCCGCCATCAGATTCAAACCTGGTCGTTTCGGCCGGCAGGGGCTTCGGGGCAGTAGCCGACCCTTGGGGTTCGCGTGATTTTCGATTGGCCACGACCTCAGGGGGGGACTCTTCCTCATGACGCCTTCGATATACAAACACACCGTTTCGTTCTTCAGCTTTCATGCCGGGGGCCACATGCATCAGGCTCTCGGAGGGGCCGACGAGCAGAAAACCATCGGGAGCGAGAAGCTGCTCAATACTGCGGACAACCCTCGCTTGTGATTCCTTCCTGAAATAGATCAGTACGTTTCGGAGAAGAATGACGTCGAATGGTTGGCCGGGTACCTCGAGAGGCTCTCGGACAAGGTTTATCAGGCCATACTCGATGTGACGCCGAATTTCGGAATTGAGTTCGTAGCTCCCTGCGTGAGTTGTGAAATGCCGGTCGAGAGACTCTGCCGGTACCCGGCGGACGGCCCGTCGAGAAAACCGGGCCCGCCGTGCGGCTTCCAATGCTTCGGCATCGACATCAGTTCCCACCACGGACCACCGAACATTGGTCCCGCCGAGACATTCGTTCAGTACAACAGCCAACGTCGCCGGCTCCTCGCCTCGGGCGCAGCCCGCCGACCAGATCCGAAGAGACCTCCGGCCGGAGTCCACCAACTCCGGGATAATGTTCTCGCTCAGACACTTGAATTGCTGGGGTGCACGAAACAGTGAACTCTCTTTGACCGTTACTCGACTGAGGAGGACCCTCCATTCGTCGCTGTCGGGATTCCGTCTCAGAGCATCGACATATGCGCTGGTGTCCTTGAAACTACAGATTGCTGCCCTTTTCCCGGCCCAGTCGGTCAGGCGCTGCAACTCACGATCGGGAAGAACGATTCCGCTCATCCTCTCAACGAGCAACATCAGCTTCCGGCCTGGAGTCACCGGTGCCTCCTACCTTCAATGTGGTCCTTCAGGAACCTACCCAATGCCGTTGGCGGCTGCGCAATCGTTGCAGCGCCGCGTTTGATGGCGGCCCCGGGCATACCAAATACGACACTTGTTGCCTGATCCTGAACCAGGGTCAGACAACCTGCTCGCTGAAGACTCAACAACCCCTCGACCCCATCATTGCCCATGCCCGATAGCAGGACTCCCGCCGTGCCTTCTGGTTTCGAGTCGGCAATTGACTGAAACAGATGGTCCACCGAAGGCAGATGGCCGTGATTCGGAGGACTCTCCCGGTCAAGCCGAATGACTGATCCCTCTGAGATTATCAGATGGGCCCCTGGGCCGGCTACCAAGACCCGGCCCGGTGACAGGAGTTCACCGTCTTTGGCGATATCTACATCGGTCCAAGGCAGGATCCGGCGTAACCATTGAACGTATTCGGATTCGAAACCCACGCTGATATGCTGCACAATCACCACTGCGGTCTTTTCAAGCGCCGTCCCGATGGTCTTCAGCATCTCGCCAGTGGCGTCAGGTCCACCGGCGGATCCGCCCACTGCGATCAGGTCCAACCTCTTCTCTACACCAACGGGTAATCTGCTGCCAGGGTCAGCGAGACCGGAGCTACCATTTCTCATGCCTTCGAGCGCTGAAACGAGCGTTGAGCAAAGGACCTTCCATCCATTTGGACTTGTAGGTTTTTCCAAAGAAATACAATGTTCCGGCCACCCGGGTGGTGCCTGATCACGATCTCCAAGTGGTAAAAGAATGACCGCCGGGATCGCTGAGCGATCAAGATGTGCTGCAATAACAGGCCAGGAGCCGGCATTATCCAGATCCAGACCTATGACCACGGCATCCACCGACCCGGGGGCTGCGCCCTTTTCCAGAAGGATGGACGTCGGATGACTGCCAATACAAGTCAGGTGCTGGGAATCACCAATCCTTCGTCTCAAAAGGGCTCGAATCGAGGCCGACTGATCGAAGATCATCACTCGAAGCAGATTCATCGGTGGCCACCAAGCCTGCGGATGAGGGCAACCAGCTCCCGGCCGTCAAGGTTCTGTTTGGCCAGGTAGGCATCCGCCCCAGCGTCCAGCCCGGCCATCCTGTCTGAAGCCTGGTCCCGAGTCGACACGACTACCACGGGGAGATGTTCCCAATCAGCCGAGCGGCGGACCTGACGCGTCAGCTCAAGACCATCAATGCCGGGCATTTCAATATCTGTGACGAGACAGTCGATTCCTCCGTCCTTGAGTATTCCAAGTGCACTCTCCCCTGATGCCACCGATGTGACCTCAAGCTCGGCATCCATCAGAATCCGCCGAATCATTTCTCTGGTAATTTTTGAATCGTCAACCAGCAAGACTTTGAGTACCGGAGCTGGAGCCGATCTCTGAACAGATGCTTGAATCTCGTCATCGGAGGTCCTGACGAAGTACTGTAGATCGAGTACGGCAATCGGGGTGCCGTCCACGGTCAAG
>JAOZPW010000179.1 GCA_029932545.1 Thermoanaerobaculales bacterium
TGCCTTTTTGTGGCTATTTCATGAGTTTTGCAAGAGGCTCTAAGAATTCAAAATTGGGAAGTGCGGTACGCACTTCCCTCCCCCCTAATTCACCGTCGACGCTCCGGCCAGCACTTCGACGTGGGCCTTGGCTGATGCGGCCAAAGCATCGAGGTCATACCCACCCTCGAGCACGGAGAGAATCCGGCCCTCGGCCCAGGCGTCGGATGCCTGGATGATCGCCCGCGTCATTCGACGAAAGCCATCAGGCGTCATTTTCAGACCGCTGACGGGGTCGGCATCATGGCCGGCAAAACCGGCGCTGACAACGACGGCAACAGGTTGTATTCGGGAGCCTATTTCCTCCAGGGCGTTTTCAAGGGCGGTGACTACGATTGAGTCGTCCCCGCCTGCCGCCAACGGTACGTTTCGAGTCAGACCCTTGCCGGGGCCCTCGCCGATTTCGTCAGCGCTTCCGGACCCTGGGAAAGCGGGATATTCATGGACCGACACGTAGCCGACGTCGGCTCGTTCCCAGAAATGTTGTTGGGTTCCATTGCCGTGGTGTGCATCAATGTCGACGATAAGGACCGGGCCGCCGGAAGCGCGGGTCAAAACTTCGGCTGCCAGGGCAACACCGTTGAAGAAACAATAACCCCGGGCCCGATTGCGTTCTGCATGGTGAGAAGGGGGGCGGGCGGCAATGAACGACCTTTTGAGTTTTCCGCTTGCCTGATCCAGTGAGGCGCGCAGCATCAAACCGGGGCCGGCAACCAGAGAGGACCATGAGCCTGGCGATACCATGCAGTCCGGGGTGTCGATATGTGTCGGAGCACCATCGCATGCCGTGCGAACCCTTTCGAGGTAGTCCAGGTCGTGAATCCATTTCAGCGCTCCCAGAATGTCCTCCTCAGGCGGCAGATCGATGTCGGATACCGGTTCAATCTGCTCCGGACTGAGAGTTTTCAGAGCTTTTAGGACCCGGTGAACCCGTTCTGGACTCTCCGGATGGCCGAGCCCCGGAACATGGTTTTCGCAATCGCTGTGAGAGAAAAGCCGAACTCGAGTCACGGTGTGTCTCCTTTGTATTCCGGCACCAGTCTATATGCTGGGACGCTAGGATGCCAGGACGCTGGAACGTTGGTTCTTGGATTTGAATGCTCTCATTTTTTGATTTTTGTTGAGGAAACGCACCGGGTTGGGGGTTGGCGGGGGGAGCGCGGGCCTCCCGGCCCGCATTGTGGTCTCTGATTTTCAATTCTCGATTCTCTATTACGACAACTGACAGTTTGAGATATGCCGGAGTACGTAGCCGAACGTAAAAGCCAGAACCCAAAGATGTTAGAGATAGTCTCTATTGATTTGACCGATTCCTGTTCGGATTTTCCAAAACGACGAACTGTGACCGTCATCACCGTCGCCTGATGCAGAAAAGAGCTCGGACTTGCAATGCGTTGACCGACGTAAGTGTGTGATATATCATCTATTGGTAAGGTATTACCGTGAGATTGCTGTGGCAGAGGAGGATCAGCCATGCGTCAGATCGTGATCTGTGGAATGTTGGTAGCTGCTTTGGTGGTGCTTCCGTTGACCGCCGTCGCCGACACCGTTTTTCATCTTGACTCACCTCAGGACGGCGACACCGTATTCGGGTTGGTCGAAGTCCGGGGCTGGATCCTGGATGACGGCAACGGTTGTGGTGAGCCCACAAATTGGCAGAGTTGTGACTGGAGCGAAGCGCTGGTCAGCAGTGTGGACCTCTATATCGATGGGGTGTACGTGGCCTCAGCAGACCTCGGTCAGCCTCGGTGGGACGTGCTCCAGGCCTTTCCGTGGTATGCCGGGACTCCGTATGAGCGCCCGGGTTTCAGCGTGTCCTTCAGTGCTGGAAACTACACTGTGGGTGATCACACTCTCCACCTTCATGTGACGTTCTCCGACTCGACGGAGCAGGATTACGGCCAGATGACCGTATCCGTCGATCCGACCCGGAACCAGGCGCCGTTCGGCGAGCTGGAAATGCCGGGTGAAAACCAACCGATGAATGGTGTCTTTCCGATGACAGGTTGGGCGCTCGATGATTCCGAGATCGAAAAGATTGAGTTGTTGGTTGACGGTCTGATCGTCGGTCCGGTCAACCTGGGTATCCACCGCCCGGATATCGCGTACCGTTTTCCGTCACACCCCGGTGCGGAGCATGCCGGTTTCATTCGCATGCTCAACACGACGGAGTTGACCAACGGGGCACATACCGTGGCCATTCGCCTGACGGATAACGAAGGTATGGTCAAGGTCATCGGGCGGCGTTTCGTCCAGACCTTCAATACGTCCTACAACCTTCCGCCGTTCGGTGGTATCGATTGGCCCATTCCCAACCACATCATGTATGGCGATGGGTGTGACGATCCCGGTGGCTGGTCGACTCCGCCCTATGAAGAGCCGCAGGACGTCGAATGGGTCACCGGTTGGGCGCTCGATGTCGGCTCGACAACCGATCGTGGCGGCGTTGCCTATGTGCAACTCCTGATCGACGGCAACATCGAGTACGACACATGGGTCGATTCTTTCTACTACCCGTGGTTGGAGCACCTTGCGGAGCTGATGAATACCTATGGTCTCCCGAGGATGGACATTCTCAACTTGTTCCCGGACGTCCCCAATTCCAAGGATGCCGGCTTCATCTTCGCGTTGGATATCTCCGATCTTATTGTCAGGCGAGGTTATCGCCAGGGTCTTCACATGATCACCATTCGAGCCGGTGACTGGGAGAACAACGTCGCGGACATCGCCAGAATACCGGTGATCTTCGATTGTAATGACGACCGTGATCGTCCGTCCTTTGGTGAGATCTATACGCCTACTCCGATGGAGAGGGTCGCCGGTACGGTCGATGTCACCGGGTGGGCGATCGACCTCGACTGGGTTGAGCAGGTCGAAATCTGGATGGACGGCGAGTTTGTTGCCGACGCTGATGAGATTCACCTGCCGTCTCCCGAGATCGACGAAATTTACCTCTGGCTGCCGAACTACTTCACACTCAATGCCCGATGGAGTTACGCCATGGACACCGTCGGCCTCAACGTCACTGACGGTGAGCATGTGATGGTCGTCTGGACCGAGGACCACTGGGGTGGTCGCACAATGATCGGCGAGCGGGTCTTCGTGGTGGATAACCTGGCGAAGAACGCAAACGTTAAGGCCACCGTTAACTGAAGTTCTGAATGAATTGATTAAAAACCCCGCTTCGGCGGGGTTTTTTGAATTTTAAGAGCCTCTTGCAAAGAGCCAGAAGAAGAACAGCCACAAAAGGGCACAATAAAGGAAGAGAACACCTTTAACCTCATCTGAGCGATTCGGGTGAATGGTGTTAGAGTTACGGATCCTGGGCCGGGACGGTATTGATGGTGCCACAGAGCCTCCCGATGGAGACGATGTGATTCCGGCGGCCGGGGTTTTTCACGATGATTCGTAATGACGTTCACCCCCATATTTCACGGCGAGTCCTGACTCGGCCGGAGCATCGACTCTCCCGTAAGGGGATTTCGCCGAATGCCATCAAAGTGCTGTATCGACTGCACCGTGCGGGATATTTGGCCTATCTGGTCGGTGGTGGTGTCCGTGATCTGTTGCTCGGCAGGAATCCCAAGGACTTCGATATAGGGACCAATGCCAGCCCAGAGGAGGTCCGCCGCCTCTTCAAGAACTCTCGGATTATTGGGCGTCGTTTCCGCCTGGTCCACGTCTTTTTCCGTGGTGAAGTCGTCGAGGTATCGACATTCAGAGCCAGTCCGGAGCCTCCGGAGGGTCCAGACGACTGGGAAGAGGGTGAACTGGAGGAGCGAGAGGCCGATGCTCCCGACGAACCGGGTCCCAAGGCGGTTCGGGAGGATAATACCTACGGTTCGCCCGAAGAAGACGCGTGGCGCCGGGATCTGACGATCAACGCCCTTTTCTACGACATTTCCGACTTCTCGATCGTTGACTGGGTCGGTGGCCTCGAGGATCTCGAGCGGGGCGTCATCCGGACGGTCGGGCAACCTGAGGTGCGTTTCGAGGAAGATCCCGTTCGCATGATGAGGGCCTTGGAATACGCCGTCCGGTTGGGATTTGAGTTGGAGCCGGAAACCGACGCGGCGATCCACTCCTGTCATGCCCTGATCGCCGAAGCGGTTCCCGCCCGGTTGACCTACGAGTTGATGGAAGGTCTGCGGTCGGGTTATGCGGCCGGAATCTGGGAGAAGTGGGATCAGTACGGTCTTCTTGGGGAGGCATTCAAGGAATTGGATCTCGACCGTGATCGAATCCTCCCAATGTTGCAGTGTGTGGACGCCAGGGTCCGGGGTGGGGCCAGGGTGGCCGATGCGACGACGATCGCCGCACTGTTCCTGCCTGGTTTTTCTGAGCTGCTGGACGAGATGACTTCCAACGGTCAACGACTGGCCAATGCCGAGTTCCTCGACCGGCTCAGAGCAATGCTGGAGCCTGCGACCACCCACATGATGGTGTCCAATCAGACCTTTCATCAGATGTATCACGGGCTTTTCGCCCTGACGAAGATGCGCCGTCCGCCCGAGCGAGGTCGTCAGGTCCTCAAGCTGACCCGCCACGAGAGCTTCGCCGTAGCGTGGGACCTCTTTGAGATCGGCATCGAGGTTGGGTGGCTCTCGGGGGATGCCCAGGATGCGTGGCGGCGGGCGGTGGATCAGGTTTGGAAAACGCCTGGGGGCGAGGTGCCGGAGATCGTGATTGATCCTGTCAAGAGAACGCGCCGTCGGCGTCGCCGGCCCCGGCGGCGTGGGACAGCCTCATGACCGGAGTCGATGGAGTTGCCCGGATCGAGGAGCTTCGCACTGAAATCCGGCGGCACGACCTCCTCTACTACGACAGAGCTGAACCGGAGATTTCAGATTTCGAATATGACCGCCTGTTTGCCGAACTCCAGGCGCTCGAGGCAGCACATCCGGAGTTGATGTCTGCGGATTCGCCGACGCTCCGTGTCGGTGGCCTGCCGCTCGAGGGTCTGGAGCAGGTTGAACATGCGGTTCCGATGTTGTCGCTCGACAACACCTATTCGACCTCGGAGTTGGGTGCGTGGTACGACCGGGTCAGCCGGTCCCTGGGACATTCGCCGAAGGGCCTGGCTGCTGAGCTGAAGATCGACGGCGTGTCGATCTCACTTGTGTACCACGAAAGACGCCTGGTCCGTGCCGTGACCCGGGGTGACGGCAGGTTTGGTGACGATGTAACGGCCAATGTTCGAACCATCAGGTCGGTGCCGCTGGTTCTCGATCAAGGTCCCGCCCGCATGGAGGTCCGGGGCGAGGTCTACATGCCCCGGTCGGTCTTTGCCCGGTTGAACCGGGAGCGGCGGGCTCGGGGTGATGCGGAATTCGCGAATCCCCGGAATGCAACGGCGGGCTCAATACGATTACTGGACTCCCGCCAGGCCGCCGCACGCCGGCTGGCCGTGTGGTGCTACCAACTGGTACAGGCCGAGGGGCACGAGGCTACGAGCCACGTTGAGGACCTCCAGTGCCTTGAGAGGTGGGGCTTTCCGGTCAGTCCCGGTTTTTCTCGCTGTGAGAATCTCAGTGAAGTTGAGGCCCTGATCGAGCGGTGGGCTGATGAACGGTCGGACTACGACTTCGAGACCGACGGCGCCGTCATCAAGGTTGATCGACTGGAAGAGCGGGAGACCCTGGGAACGACGGCTCGGGCCGCCAGGTGGGCGGTTGCATTCAAGTATCCCCCCGAAGGGCGTATGACAACGGTCAGAGACGTTGTCGTACAGGTTGGGCGAACAGGGGTTTTGACGCCGGTGGCCGAACTGGAACCCGTCTTGATCGCGGGTTCCACGGTGGCCAGGGCGACCCTGCACAACTTTGACGAGGTTGAAAGACTGGATGTCAGACCGGGAGATACTGTGTGGGTTGCCAAGGGCGGCGAGGTGATTCCCAAGGTCGTCGGGGTTGTCAGTGCCGAGAGACCTGCAGATACAACCCCGGTCATCAGACCGGCTCAATGTCCATCGTGTGGCGCCGATGTTGACCGGGTCGACGGTGAGGTCGCTCTGAGGTGTGGCAACCCCACATGTCCTGCGGTGCTGGGAGCACGATTACGGCATTTCGTGTCGCGAGGCGCGATGGAGATCGAAGGACTGGGAGAGCAGAGTCTCCATCTTCTGACAGCTGAGGGTCTCGTGACCGATGCGGCCTCTTTGTGGGACCTTGAGCAGGAGGTCCTCGCAGGCTTGCCCGGGTGGGGAGAGCTTTCGGCGGCCAATCTGATTCAGCAGATCCAGGACGCGCGCAGCAGACCACTCCGGAGGTTGATTTTCGGCTTGGGCTTACCCCATGTTGGAGAACGGGCGGCAGGTCTCCTGGCCGGCCGGTTTGAGACCCTGGGAGGGCTGTCGGAGGCGACTGTGGATGATCTCGAGTCGATCGATGGAATTGGACCGGTGATCGCTGCCTCGGTCATCGGGTGGTTCCGGTCGCCGCCTCATCAGGAGTTGATCGGTCGTCTGATCGAGCGAGGGGTTGACCCGAAGGAAAAGGGAGAGTCGGCTTCCGGACAGAGTCCACTCGAGGGTCTGATTTTTGTCATCACCGGGTCGCTCTCCGCTTCGAGACGTGAGGTCAAGGCACGCATTGAGGAATTGGGCGCCACGGTTACCGGTTCTGTTTCTCAGAAAACGTCGTTCTTGCTGGCCGGAGAGAATGCCGGCTCCAAGATTGAGAAGGCCCGGGAACTGGGGGTCAAAGTAGTGGACGAACAGGGATTGCAGCTGCTGATCGACGGTGGCGGCGAGGAGATGTGATGTCGGCAGTAATTTACCTGGTTGACGATGACGATGGGTCGCGAACGGCGATGGCCAAGGCTTTGGCCCGGGTCGGCTACAGGATGAAAACCTATCCTTCCGCCGATGAGGCCCTGGCGGCCTTGAGGGAAGATCCCTCGGTCAACATGGTGATTTCCGATGTTCGGATGCCGGGTATGAACGGCTACGAGTTTCTTCGCCACGTCCGGTCTGAGCGTCCGGATTTGCCGTTTATTCTGGTGACTGCCTTCGCAGATGTGGAGGATGCGGTCTCGGCACTTCAGGAAGGTGCTGATGACTACCTGACCAAGCCGGTCCGGATGCAGGAACTCCGTCAACGAGTACAGCTGCATCTCGAGCGCAGAGTCCTCTCGGACGAAAACCGGAAACTGAAGGAACGACTGTCCAAGAATTTCGGATTTGACGGCATCGTTGGGCACTCCAAAGCGATGGAGGCATTGATTGACAGGCTCAAGGTCGTGGCGCCGACTCGATCGACAGTGTTGATTGTCGGCGAAAGTGGGACGGGCAAGGAGTTGGTGGCAAATGCCCTGCATCAGCACTCGCCGCGGGCCGAGGGCGCCTTCGTGGCGGTCAACTGCGGCGCCATCCCCGGTGAGATTCTGGAATCGGAGCTTTTCGGCCATGAGAAGGGGGCTTTCACAGGGGCTCATCAGCGCCGAATCGGCCTTGTGGAGTCGGCGTCCAGCGGTACGCTCTTCCTTGACGAAGTCTCAGAACTTTCGTTGGATCTTCAGGTTAAACTGCTGCGGGTACTGGAAGATAGAACGGTGACCAGGGTCGGTGGCACGGTCAAGATCCCTGTTGACTTCAGGCTCGTTGCTGCAACCAACCGCAATCTCGTCGGCTGGGTCCAAAACGGGAAATTTCGTGAAGACCTCTACTACCGGCTCAAAGTGGTCACTCTGGAGATCCCGTCCCTTCGGGAGCGATCTGAGGACATCCCCCTGTTCGTGCAACACTTCCTCGAGGAGTTCAACCAGGAGTTGGGACGGGAGCTCAAGGGCGTGCATCCGTCGGTACTGGCGGCGCTCAAGAGGTGCCAGTGGAAGGGTAACGTCCGTGAGCTCCGCAACGTAATGGAGTCCATGGTTCTCTTCGCCCAGGGCAGTGAAATCACACTGGAGGATCTGCCGCAGGAGTACCGGGTGGCGACGTCGACTCCGGTGGTCTCCACGGGTGCGTGGGCGCCTCGAGAGATGGCGGATATCGAAAGAGAGGCCATTTTAAGGACGCTGCAGCACACCGGTGACCATCGAGGCAAGGCTGCGTCACTGCTGGGCATCGGTCTGAGAACCCTCCAGCGCAAGTTGACGGAATCCGGGGATATA
>JAOZPW010000180.1 GCA_029932545.1 Thermoanaerobaculales bacterium
GCTCCATGTCGCCATTCTCCCTATTATCGCAGTTGTTCTTCTGAGTATTCACGTCATGATCATCCGACTGCACGGCGTCACTGAGCTTCAATTCGAAGGGGAGGTCATCACCGACGATAACCGCTTCTTCCGATTCTGGCCGGAACACGTGACCATGGAAATCCTGGTCGGCGTACTTCTGATGTACCTCCTGACCATTCTGGCCCTGATCTTCCCTGCCGACCTCGGCGCCCAGGCCGATCCCACAACGACTCCGGCTCACATCAAGCCTGAATGGTATTTCTACTTCAACTACCGAATGCTCAAGCTGACCACACTCAAGATGAGTGTTGCCTTGACGGGCGCTCTCGGCGGCGTGCTCTTCTTCTGGCCGTTCATTGACGGCTGGATTGAGAAGCGGTTGGGCGACAAGAGCGACCGTATCGTCGTCCTGATCGGAATCATCGCATTTCTTGCATTTCTCGGCTTGACCATTTGGGAAGCCGTCGCAGTACATTAATGGAGGAGAGAGAATGACACTGAATATGAAGCGCTGGATCGTCGCGGGCCTCTCATTCCTGTTTCTCATCGCCCTGTTGGTGGTGGCATTCCAGGAATCAAAAAGGCACCGCATTGAAGAAGGACTCGAACCCGTTATTACCAAGATCAATAAAGGTTGCGTGGATTGCCACCGCACCGATAATCCCGCTCTCGTGATGGAGTGGGAACACTCCCAACACGCAATATACGGCGTCGGCTGCGTCGATTGCCATAGCGCAGACGAAGGCGACATCGACGGCTGGGACCATGAAGGCGTCTTCATGTCCGTTCTCGTGACGCCCAAGGACTGTTCCGAATGCCACGTACGGGAGTTCGAAGAGTTCTCACGCTCCCACCACGCTCGGGCCGGCGAAATCATCATGAGCCTCGACAACGTCCTCGCGATCGAAGCTGCAAGCACACCTGACAACCCCGCCGACGCCATCAACGGCTGCTGGCAATGCCACGGCACAATCATCGACTTCGAACGCGACGAGAACGGCGAGATCGTACGTACCGGCAAAGAGAATAGGCCGGTCATCAACTCCAACACCTGGCCCAACAGCGGCATCGGTCGCTTCAACCCCGACGGATCGCAGGGCTCATGCCACGCATGCCACTCCCGGCACTCCTTCGACGTGCGCATCGCCCGGTCCCCGGACAATTGCGGCAAGTGCCACATGGGTCCGGACCACCCTCAAATCGAGATCTTCAACGAATCCAAGCATGGGATCGCATTCCGCGCCAACGTCGACCGAATGGCACTGGACAAGAAGGAGTGGATCCTCGGCCGCGACTACGGAGCGGCGCCAACCTGCGCCACCTGCCACATTGCCGGCCACATGACTCCCCAGGGCGTCGAAGTCAGCAACAGCCACGACATCGGCGAACGCATCAGCTGGATTTTGAGGCCGAAGGTCTCCCACAAACTCAACCAGGTGACCTTCACCGACGGCTATCAGAAAGACTATCCTCATACCATGGAACTTCCTGCAGTCGGCGATGTCGTCGTCGTTCACCAGAAGGTCGTCGAGAACTTCAAATTGACCACCAAGGACATCGAACGGACCGTTGCTTCGAGCAAGACCTGGGAGGATCGTCGCAAGGCGATGACCATGGCCTGCCGCAACTGTCACAACGACCACTTCATCGACAATTTCTACCAACAGTTCGACGATTTGGTCAATCTCTACAACGACAAGTTCGGGAAGCCCTCGTTGGCGATCATGAACGAGTTGACGGCCGACGGTGTCGTCGATGCCGGCGCGCCCTTCTCGACCGAGCTGGACTGGGTCTATTTCGAACTCTGGCACCACGAGGGCCGCCGCGCCCGCCACGGCGCCTCGATGATGGGACCGGACTACACCCATTGGCACGGCATGTATGAGGTTGCCGGCACTTTCTACAACGAGTTCCTGCCGCTGGTCGTGGAGGCCGCAGAAGAACACAGCCATGCCATGGGCCGTAAGTGGAAAGCACGAGTCGACGAACTGCTCAATTCACCCGACCACGTCTGGACCAAGGGGCTCAGTCCCGAGAAAGCCCAGGCACTGGCCGCCGAATACAAGGCCCGGTACAACCAATAGTGATCCGCCCAATGCAAATCACTCAGGAGAAAGAGGTCTGATATGACAACAATCTCAACGGTTGACAACGCCCTGGACAGCCTTGGGAGAATCCCGGCTGAATTGGGCAGAGGCACCGGACCGCTTGATCTCAAGGGCGTGCTGTACTGGGGGTGGCAGGCAGTTGCACTGCTGGCCCACCACCGTCTGCGGCCTGCCCGGGAGACCTTTGATCACTGGTTCTGGGACTTCCTGGATGCTGGGGAACCCGCCTTCGATATCGATCGTGACGCCCGGTGGGACGAGAAAAAACGCCTCAGTCTGATCGAGATGCTGGACATCTTGAGTTCGGAGGAACTCCCCATCCTTAAACCAGAGTTCTTCCAGGGATGGCAAGACCGGACCACTCGGTGCCGTACGCTACGAAAGCACGTCACCGCCGTCATCGGCTCGAGCGTTGGGCAGGACCAGCGTGACCAGTTGGTGCTCTTGCTTGCAGCCTACCACCGTCTTTTGCGCCTTCCGTCGGCGGTCGAGTTGCAGGCCGGGCCCTTGCGAGAGGCCTTGCCCGCACTGTTCGATCTGATCGACGGGCTGATTGATCGAGATCACGATCATTCGGCCCCTCTAATCAAGGCCGTTGCGGCTTGTCGACAATCCCTTAATTCAACCTGATCCTCGTTTTCTCTTTCCTCTGCCCCCCGGTTTTCCGGGGGGCCTTTTTATTGGCGATCAGCCAACAAAAAAGTCTTCTTTTTCCAGGCCGTGTTTCTTCATCAGGTTGTAGAGTTGCCTGGTCGATAGCCCGGTCCGGTCAGTGACCTCAGACAGACGTCCCTTGCACAGTTTCAACGCGGTCGACAGGTATTCCCGCTCGAACTGACCTAGAACCCGGTCCTTCTCCTCACGGTAGGGGGGAAGGATCGCGCTTTCGATGCCCTCCTCGGGCAGGTGCAAGACGCCGTCAGCACAAAAGATAACCAGTCTCTCAATGACGTTCTCCAACTCCCGAACATTGCCTTCCCATTCTTGGGACTTGAGCCAGACAAGCAATTCCGGCGTCAACTGGCGGATCGATTTGCCATGTTTGGTGGCGATCAGCCCCGCAAACCGAGAAGCCAGACGCGGAATATCCTCCCGCCGCTCCCGTAACGGGGGTATGACCAGTGGGACCACATTGAGACGGTAGAACAGATCCTGACGGAAACCCCCTTGTTCGACCAACTCTTCGAGCGCCTGGTGCGTTGCGGTGATCAACCGAAAATCGACCGGCAAGGACCGGTCGGCACCCAACGGGGTCACCATTCTCTCTTCCAAGACTCGCAACAATTTCGGTTGGAGGGCCGCCGGCAAATCACCAATCTCATCGAGCATCAAGGTGCCCCCGGATGCCGCCTGGAAGCGACCGGCCCGCTTTCGGTCCGCACCGGTGAAGGCGCCCCGCTCATGACCGAAGAGTTCCGCTTCCAGAAGAGTCTCGGGGATGGCCGAACAGTTGATGGCGACGAAAGGTCCCTTCGAACGCTCTGAGGCGGCATGAATCGCCCGCGCGACGACTTCCTTGCCGGTTCCGGTCTCACCCCGAACCAGGATCGTGACGTCGGTCGAAGCCACCTCGGTGATCAGCTTGCGCAACTGGCAGATAGCAGGCGCCTCACCCACCAGGCCATGTCCCAACTCCAGACTATCGGCAAGGTCGAGACGACAGCGCAATTGGTGCATCTCCGCCGCCCGACGGCACATCAGAGTCAGTTCGTCATAGTTAAGAGGCTTGGTCAAATAGGTGAAGGCCCCCTCATTCATGCATTGAACGGCCAGGCGCTCGTCACCTTGCCCCGTCATCAGAATCACCGGAACCAGGGGCCACTCCCGCCGACTCTCAATCATCAGTTCCAGACCGTTCATGCCCGGCATTTGGTAGTCAGTCAGGATGACGTCGGGATGGAAGTCGGAGATCAACCGCAGGCCCTCGGCGGCAGTCCCCGCCGATCGAATCGTGAACCCCTCACGTTCGAGATTGAGGCCGATCACCCTCGCCGCGGCAGTCTCATCCTCGACAATGAGAACCCTCACGCTCATCGAGCGCTCAACCGGGCCGTCACCAGGGCACCCGTGTCCGTGTTCTTGATCGTCAAATCACCACCATGCAGTAGGCAGATCTCCCGCATGATCGTCAGACCAAGGCCGGTACCGTTCTCACGAGTCGTCAAGAAGGGCTGGAAGAGATTTTCGAGCACCTCGATCGGGAACCCGGACCCGGAGTCCTCAAACTCGATATCGACCCAGCCGGCATCCTCCTCGTGTCGCCTGCGGATACGGATTTCGAGCCTTCCGGCACCGTCCATCGAAAGGCAGGCATTCTCAGCAGCGTTCCACACCAATCGTTCCAGCAATGTCCGGTCGACCTGAACCTGCCCCTCAATGCCATCATCAGCATCGAGAGACCATTCGACCTCCGGGTGGGAGACTGAACAGGCACTTAGTTGGTCCCAAATTGCCTTTTCGAGATCGACCGGCTCCATCGTCAGTTCAAACGGCCGGGTCAGCTCATTGAGATGCGTGACGAGGGCGGCAATTCGACTCACCTGACCCTTGATCATCGTCGTCAATTCCTCGGAGTGCTCTGATTCGCCATCATTTTGCTGCAGAAAGTGCGCGGCCCCCTGGATCGCATTAAGAGGGTTCTTGATATCATGCGCCACCTTGGCGGCCATTTGACCCAGGCCCACGAGACGTTCGGCGTGCACGAGTTCCCTTTCGAGCTTCTTACGACGGCTAATATCGTGAGACAGCCACAGCACTCCCCGATACTCACCATCGGACTTGGCTACGCGCGAATAGGTTACCTCATAGCGGTGCATTCGCTCCAAAACGATCGGGTGTTCCTGCATCTGCGACTCGGACCGGAAACGGCCCATGACCTTCTCCAGCATCGAATGGGTCCCGGCGGGATGGCAATCGGCAATGGAACTGCCGAGACGATCTCCGACACAACGGATCTCGGCACCAATCGGGTTGGCCATCGTGACATTGTCGTCGCTGTCGATAAAGATAAACCCGATCGGAAGGCACCGGATGATGTCCTCGAACTCGGCCACCCGTTCCCGAAGGGCCAGCAGTTCTTCCCGCTCGTGCAAACTCAGTTGCTGTGGGTCATTCGACATGGACATGGGGATACGATGCCACTAACGGCGGTTCAAGGCAAGGACAACGGCCATGGACCTCGGACTGAGGCCCGTATTGGTTTTCCGAAGACACCAATTTCCCTGCCGCGCTCAATACCAATCCGAGCCTCACTCCGAGGTAGGGGCATCGCGTGCCGCCCGTCAGGGCGGCCCTGCCGGAGGCATGAGATCCCGAAGGGGTCAGCGTGGGCATAGGGCGCTTCGCGCGGTAGGGTGATAGCCGCCCCCATCCAAGGTTCACCGCTCCCATTCAAGTCTTGAGCAATAAAAAAATCAGTGGGATGGCAGTTCCGGCTACAAGCAGCCAACGCCCTCTGCCCCCGAGGCCCTTTTTTCCGGTGATAATAAAAATTCCGGTCATTGCAAGAACCAAAAGACCAACGGCGTAGATGTCCGCAAACCAGGTCCACAGACCCTTGGCGTGGTTGAGGTGGAGGTAGTTGACATGAAAAAATCCCGGCCGCCTGGAGACCAGTTCATCAACGATCTGACCCGAAGGAGTTGCCACATGCAGTGTGCGGTCTTCCAAGAAGATCCGGAATTCCTTCTCCGACATTCGGACCGCGGCCTTGGGCTTCTGCTCGAGGCCCAAACGCACCAATACCTCGGCGGCTATCCCATCATCCGGAATACCCCCAAGATCTCCGATGGATCGCTCAGTGTGCGTCACGGTGTAGTTGGGATTCCAATCCTCGATGTGATTGACCGCAACACCCGAGATCGCGTAGAGCACCGTCAGGCCGGCAAAGAAATAGCCGACGTCCCGGTGAACGCCAATGATTGTCTTTCGGAAGGTAACCTTGGCCACACAGCCTCCAAACCCGGCTGAACCGGAACCAAATAGCGACTGCCCGACTCAGCCGGGAGCCGTCAGCTCTCAGCTGTCCGCTGTCAGTCGGATAGCGTTCTTACCCACTTCAATTCCAGCCTAGAAATAAGAGCCCTCTGCGAAGAAAGCACCTCAGCAGCAGTACCAGCACCTACCGTGAAGTGAAAGCTGATAGCTGATAGCTGATAGCTGATAGCTGATAGCTATTCTACGACTCGATGACGGCGCCGGTCCCCTTGATGAAATAGATCATCTCGCCTTTTGGCTTGGAGTCACAGGCCTCGTGCTTTTCGCCCTCGTGCTCTTCACCTTCGTGCTTTTTTGCCTGGGCCGCTACCGGAATGCCTTCAAACACACCCTGGGCCGACGCAGTATGCCCCATCGAAGTTGCGGGGAATACGATGACGCCGTCCTCAACCTTAATCCGAACACCGTTGCCTTTGTCATTGGTCAACTGCATCCAGCACCCGCGTTTCTGGCACATGGCGGTGATCGTGCCATCGACACGGACTTCTTGGCCCAGATAATCTGCGGGGCTTGCCAACAACTTTTCGATCGAAACGGCTTTTTCAAGGGTGACACCCTCACCGTATTTGGTGGAATCACCGGCAAAGGCGGAACCGGCAACCAACAGACCAACAATCGTCACGAGTATCAAATTTCTTTTCATCATTCCTCCATATCCAAAATCACAATATCGGCGGTCATCCTCTCCGGGGCTGGCGTCGTTGTCAAGTAGGGAAACTCTCAGCTGTCGGCTTGCAGATGCTCGCACACCTTGGGGTTTTCCCGAGGCCGAGCCCGTTACCCTTACCCTTACCGACTTTCTTCGGATTCAACCTCAACTGACGCGGCATCCTCGGCGGCTGCTCAATCCGGAAATCCTCGGTGTGTTTTTTTGATCCAGCCGCGAAGGATCGTGACAAACCACTGCGGTAACGACAACGGTAACGGCTCGGGCTCGGGGTAAAGGCCACACCATTTCTCTTTGGTTCCGGCTCCGCCGGGCTATCCGTCCGATTGAAATATCTCCGGGCGCTGGGCTCTCAGCGACAGCCAATCCGGGCCTGCAATGATCAGGTGGTCCAACACCTCGATACCCACCGCCCGACCCCCTCGAACCAGACGGCGGGTCAACTGGAGATCGTCGGTACTGGCCTGCTTTTCGCCGGACGGATGGTTGTGAAAAAGGATCACTCCGGCAGCGTCATCGAGCAGTGCGGTCCGAAACACCTCAGCGGGATCGACCGGGACGTGGTTCCGTGTGCCTTCCCACAGGTCGTGATCGTTGATGAGCCGGTGACGCGCATCCAAACTGATGAAGCCGAAGACCTCACGGCGACACCCCCGCAACCGTGCGACAAGATATTTGGCCGCCATTTCGGGCCGCTCCAAGAGGTGGGCCCCCGGGACCTCGACCCTCGCTACGCGCTTCCCCAACTCCAGAGCCGCACAGACCGCAGCGGCCTTGGCCTGGCCGATCCCTGGGCGGCGCTCGAGTTCCCTGGCCGACAACCGCGCAACACCTTCCAGCCCACCCGCCTGGGTCAGCAACTCATGGGCCTCTGCGACGGCGCTGTGACCTGGACGGCCGGTTCGAAGCAGGACCGCCAGCAGTTCCGCCTCCGACAAGCTCTCCGGCCCCTGATTCCTCAGTCGTTCCCTTGGCCTCTGGTCCGGCTCCATATCCACGATTCTCGTATTCAAGCGCTGCCCCTTTCGGTCCCTAATAGAATACAAGGGGTTAGCCCGTACTTCTCACCAATGATCTGCTACGGCGCGAAATACGCAATAATCTGTGGCGTTTTCTTGAATTCGCTCAATCAACGTAGTGCGAACTACGCCTCATTCGCTCACCCTGCGAAAACACCACATCTCACCACGTCCTCCGCACCTCGCGACGAAAATCGGTGAGAAGTGCGGGTTAGGGTTGAGGAATTAGAGGATAGGGAGGACCGGCAGACCCTCGTTCCCCAGCCCCTGAACCCCAGGAACCTGTCCCTCAAATCACCATCCATGATACAAAGGCTTG
>JAOZPW010000181.1 GCA_029932545.1 Thermoanaerobaculales bacterium
GCACTGGCCGAGTTCGCGGAGGCCGCCAAGGGAACGGTTCTGGGAATGTTGAACCTGTTCTCCGGTGGGGCGCTTGGGCGGATGACCGTCTTTGCCCTGGGGATCATGCCGTATATTTCGGCTTCGATTATCCTGCAATTGTTGACCGTAGTCTGGCCCTATTTGGAGAAACTCTCCAAAGAGGGTGAGCTTGGGCGGCGGAAGATCACGCAGTACACCCGGTACGGGACCATCGTCCTATCCGTAATCCAGGGAATGGGCATTTCTTTCTTCCTGGAAAGAACACAGGCGCCCGGCGGCGCACATCTGGTGCCTTTGGAACTCCAGGGTTGGGGTTTCCGTCTTTTGACTGTGTTGACCTTGACCACCGGTACGGCCTTCGTCATGTGGCTCGGTGAGCAGATCTCGGAGCGCGGCATCGGCAACGGTATTTCACTGATCATCTTTGCGGGGATCGTCGTTGGTCTGCCTGGAGCGATCTTCAGTACGATCACCGACGTACAACAGGGTTCCTTGAGCGTTATGACAGTCATCATTTTGATTGTCTTCATGCTGGGTGTCGTCGCGGCAATCGTTTACATGGAGCGAGCGCAGCGGCGAATCCCGATTCAATACGCCAAGAGGGTCGTCGGACGTCGTGTCTACGGCGGCCAGAGCACCTATTTGCCATTGCGGCTGAATACCGGTGGCGTGATCCCCGTGATCTTCGCGGCCTCGATCATGTCGTTCCCGCAGACTCTTGGGCAGATGATTGAGAATCGGTGGTTGCAGAAGATTACCGAAGCCCTGGGTTATGGTGAACCTCTTTACAATTTGGTCTACCTGGGATCGATTATCTTCTTCTGCTACTTCTACACGTCGATCATCTTCAATCCGGAAGATACGGCGGAGAACATGCGGAAATACGGTGGTTTCATTCCCGGGATCCGTCCAGGGAAAAAGACCGCAGAGTTCATCGATCGCATCCTCACCCGGATCACTCTGGTCGGTGCGGTCTACCTGGCAGTCGTCGCCATCCTGCCTCAGATCCTGATTTCAGGATTCAAGGTGGCAACTATTCCGGTGATTGGTGCGACGCTTGATGCCTTGTTGCCGTCGGTAATCACCGAGGGACTCGGTCTGAAGTTCTACTTTGGTGGAACCTCGTTGCTGATTGTTGTCGGAGTTGCGATGGATACGGTCCAGCAAATCGAAAGTCAGCTTGTGATGCGACACTACGACGGCTTCATGCGCCGTGGTCGGATTCGCGGGAGAAAATAGCGAATGATTCTGCTCAAGTCCACGGCTGAGATCGATGCCATGGACCAGGCAAATCGCCTGGTTCACCGAGCACTGGTGCATGTCCGCGAAGCGGCCGCGCCCGGTGTGACGACATGGGATCTCGATCAGAAGGCCGAAGCCTTGATTCGTTCTGAGGGCGGCATACCCGCCTTCAAGGGGTATCGGGGATTTCCTGGTACGCTGTGTATTTCCATCAACGATGTCATTGTCCACGGGATCCCGAGCCGAAGCGTGCGGCTGCGTGAAGGCGACCTGGTCAGCGTGGACTGCGGTACGGTGATGGATGGTTTTTTTGGTGATGCTGCAATTTCTTTCGGCGTGGGACGGATTTCCGAAGAGGTCCGCCGGTTGATGGAAACGACGCAGAAGTGCCTCGAAGATGCCGTTTCCGAGGTCCGGCCAAACAACCGGCTCGGAGATGTCGGCGCCGCCGTGCAGCGACGGGCGGAGTCGGCAGGATATGGAGTGGTTCGGGATTTTGTGGGGCATGGCATCGGCCGAAGTCTTCACGAAGACCCTCAGGTTCCGAACTACGGTGTTGCTGGAAGAGGGCAGGTGATGAAGCCGGGATTGGTCATTGCCATCGAGCCGATGATCACCGCCGGAAGCTGGCGAGTGAAAGTTGACGATGACGGCTGGACAGCCAGGACAGAAGACGGTAGAATCGCCGCCCATTTTGAGTTCTCAGTTGCAGTGACTGAGAATGGTGCCCGTGTGCTCGGGGTTGAGGAGTAGAAATGGCCAAGGAAGAAGCGATCGAAGTGGTCGCAACAGTTGTGGAACCGTTGCCGAACGCAATGTTCCGCGTCGAACTTGAAAACAGCCATGAGGTCTTGGCCCATATCTCGGGGAAGATGCGGAAGCATTTCATTCGGATCCTGCCCGGGGACAAAGTACTTGTCGAACTCTCTCCATATGATTTGAAGAGGGGTCGTATCGTTTACCGCTACAAATAAAAAGGGGGCGACAATGAAAGTTCGTCCGTCAGTGAAACGTATGTGTTCGAAATGTAAGATCATCCGTCGCAAAGGTGTGATTAGGGTGATCTGCGAAAATCCGAAACACAAGCAACGCCAGGGATGATCGAGGAGGATTCATGGCACGAATCGCAGGTGTTGATCTGCCAGCCAACAAACGAGTCGAAATCGGCTTGACCTATATTTACGGCATCGGTCGCACCCGTGCCAAAGGGGTTCTTTCAACCGCCGGAGTTGAGGAGGGCATCAAGGTCAAGGATTTGTCGGAAGACGAAATCCTTCGGCTTCAGCGTGTCCTTCAAGACGAGGGTCGTGTTGAGGGTGATCTCCGCAAGGAGGTGGCCATGAACATCAAGCGGCTGATTGAAATCGGCAGCTATCGTGGCATCCGTCACCGCCGGGGTCTCCCCGTTCGGGGACAGAGGACCCATACCAACGCGCGAGGACGAAAAGGTCCGAAGCGTCAAGCCGTTGCCGGCAAGAAAAAAGTCGGTAAGGTTTAGAGACCGGGGAGTTCAAGTATGGCCAACGAACGCAAAGGTGCACGCAAGCCGCGTCGGGAAAAGAAAAACGTCCCGCACGCCGTTGCAAATATTCACGCCACCTTCAACAACACGATCGTCACCTTCACCGACCCCAGCGGCAATACCCTGTGCTGGTCGTCCGGCGGACGAATCGGGTACAAGGGTTCCCGCAAGGGAACGCCTTACGCAGCTCAGCTAGCCGCCCGGAATGCTGCTGAGCAGGCCCAGGACAACGGTGTTCGCAGTGTCGAAGTTCGCGTCAAGGGGCCTGGTCCTGGTCGTGAATCGGCAATTCGTGCCGTTGCGGCTACCGGTATGGACATCAAGAGTATCCGCGACATCACACCCATCCCCCACAATGGCTGTCGTCCGCGCAAGCGCCGTCGCGTCTGAATCGTTAGGAGTCTGAATAGTGGCACGTTATAGAGGGCCTGTTTGTCGGCTTTGTCGCCGTGAAGGAATGAAGCTTTTCCTCAAGGGAGAGCGTTGTTACAAGGAAAAATGCGCTATAGAGCGCCGAAACCAGCCTCCGGGGCAGCACGGTGGCGCCCGTCGGCGGAAACCGAGAGCCTACGGCATCCAGTTGCGCGAGAAGCAGAAGCTTCGCCGTGTGTACGGTATGTTGGAAGGCCAGTTCCGGCGGACATTTGACGAAGCCAACCGACGCAAGGGTGTGACCGGTGAGAACCTGTTGCAGCTCCTTGAACTTCGGCTGGACAATGTTGTCTTTTCCCTGGGATTTGCGACCTCTCGCACCCAGGCTCGGCAACTGCTTCGCCACGGCCATGTACTGGTTGACGGACGGCGGGTCAATATCCCGTCTTTCCGGGTCAAGCCGGGCATGGAGATTTCGCTCCGGGAAAAGAGTCGGAAACTGGCTCAAATTGAAGAGGCTGTCGACTTCGCCCAGGGACGAGGAGTTCCTGCGTGGTTAGAGTTGGACGCCGCGAATCTTACCGGCAAGGTAGTCGAGGCGCCGTCCCGTGAGGACATTCGCTTCCCGATTCAGGAACAGCTCATCGTCGAGCTCTACTCGCGTTGAGGAGTGTGTAAATGATCTGGCACCAGTTCCAACGTCCTACATCGGTTACTCTCGAGACGGAGACCGCCAACGATACCTACGGGCGATTCGTTGCGCAGCCTTTTGAGCGGGGATGGGGAACGACCGTGGGCAACGCCCTCCGTCGGTCCCTGTTGTCGTCGATTCCGGGGGCAGCCGTTACCGCCATCAAAATCGAAGGTGTCGACCACGAGTTCTCCGTAATGCCCGGCGTTGTCGAAGACGTAACCGACATCATCCTCAACCTCAAGCAGGTGCCGATTCGACTCCACGGAGTGGACTCCGCATTCATAACACTCGATGTCGATGGATCCGGAAGCGTCACCTCAGGCATGATGAAGGGCTCTGCCCAGGTTGAGGTGGTGGATCCCGACATCCACATTGCAACGCTGTCGGCGGATGCCGTTTTCCGAATGACCATCAGGGTCGGTATCGGACGAGGGTACGCCCAGGCTGATGAAAACCAGACCGAGGATCTCGATCTGGGATTCATTCCTGTGGATTCGGCGTCGTCTCCTGTGATCAAGGTCAACTTCCGAATCGAGATGGCGCGAGTCGGTCAAAAGACCAACTACGACAAGTTAATTGTCGAGGTCTGGACCGACGGCACGATCAAGCCGGAAGAGGCCGTCAGCCAGGCGGCTCAATTGGTCCGAGGGCACATGGATATCTATGCGGCCCTGGCCCAAGAAGAAGAAGTCGAATATGTCACGGAACCTGAACCCGAGCCGGAAGAGGAGTCGGAGCTGGACAAGAGCATTGACACGCTCGAACTCTCCATCCGGTCGATGAATTGCCTGAAAAATGCCAACATCAAATCACTCCGTGACCTGGTTTCACGCTCCGAGAAGGAGATGGTCGAGATCCGGAACTTCGGCGAGAAATCGCTGAAAGAGGTCCGGGCCAAACTCGAGGCCATGGGTTTTGGATTTGGCATTGACGCTTGAAGTGAGGGAGTAATAATGAGACATCGAGTTCACGGCCGGAAGCTCGGTCGGACCAGTGCCCACCGGAAGGCGATGTTCCGGAACCAATTGACAGCTCTCTTTATGCACGAGCGCATTACGACGACGATCGCCAAGGCCAAGGATTTACGTCCGTTGGCGGAAAAAATGGTCACTCTCGCTCGAACGGGAACCCTGGCCAATCGCCGCAGAGTATTGACCATGGTGTCGGACAAGCAGGTGGTGCGCCATCTGTTCGATGACATCGCGCCGCGTTTTGCTGATCGGGACGGTGGCTATACCAGGATCTTGCGGATCGGACCTCGCAAGGGGGACAATGCTGAGATGGCCATCATCGAGTTCGTCGATTACCAGCCCAAGGCAAAGGGCGATGACGACGGAGGAGGCGGTAAAGCTTCCTTGATGGACCGCGCAAAGGGCCTGTTCGGTGGCGCCAGAGGTGAAGCCGGTGACGCTGTTGAGGTAGACGCTGAGGTACCGGTTGAGGAAGCAACGGAAACCGCTGCCGAGACCACGGCTGAGATCGTTGAAGAGACTGTTGCCGAGGCCGAGGTGGTCGAGGACGCCGTCGAGGCGGAAGCCGCCGACGTTGAAGCCGAGATTTCTGAAGCAGTAGAGTCTGCGGAAGAGGCCGAAAAGAAAGAATAGAAAATCGTCGAACGATTTTCATGGAGAATAAACCGCACCTTCGGGTGCGGTTTTTCCTCGGGGCGTGTTCAAGTTCAGGTCTGTTGCCGAGGCCCAGGAGGCGCCGGAACGGGTGGGCAAGAGCGCCGTTCCCTGATTCGTGTTCCGCCTCCTACGTGATCTCCAGCACGTCCCCAATTTCCGGGATTTCGCTCTTCCACCCGAAGGTTTTTTCGAGGCGTTCGGCCAGGGCCTGCTGTGCGGGATACTCCCCGTGGGTCAGGACGACCCTCTCCGGGTCCCTCTCCCGCTGGGACAGCCACGCGACCAACTCGTCGGCATCGGCATGGGCCGACAGGCCGGAGATCTGTGCGATGTGCGCCTTGACCGGAATGTAATCGCCGAGCATCTTGACTTCGGCCTCACCTTCGACCAGGCGGCGACCGCGTGTGCCATGCGCCTGGTAGCCGACGAAGAGCACGGTGTTCTTGGCGTGTGGTAAGCGAAGCCGGAGGTGGTGAAGAATGCGTCCACCGGTCGCCATGCCGGATGCAGAGATAAAGATGGCGCCGCCCTGGATGTCGTTGAGCCGACGGCTCTCTCGGGAGGTCTTGGTCACCGTCAGGTTGGGCGGGAAGATCGGGTTGATCTGCTCCGAGAACAGCTGCTTCATTTCGGCATCATGTTCGGTGGTACACCGAGTGTAGAGGGCGGTGGCCTCGATTCCCATTGGGCTGTCGAGGTAGATCGGGACGGTCGGCAACTCCTTGTCGGCCATCAGGCCGTGGAGCATATAGAGCAGTTCCTGGGTCCGGTCGATGGCGAAAGCCGGAATCAGGACGACCCCTCCCCGGTCCAAGCCCTTTCGGACCTGTTCGGCAAGTTGAACCCTGGGATCCTCGGGGTCGTGGAGTCTGTTGCCATAGGTGCTCTCGAGAAACAGGACGTCAGACCCTGGGTAGGGGACCGGATCTTTGAGAATCGGTACACCATGACGCCCGACGTCTCCGGAAAAGTAGATGGTCTTTCGCCCGCCACCAGAGATCTTGCTCTCCAGTTCGACGGCAGCGGCCCCCAGGATGTGGCCCTGCCGGTGAAAGCGAAAACGAATGCCGGGCCGGAGCTCCTGGTCCTCGTCGAAGGGAATGGGCTCGAGGAGTTTCAACGCCGCTTTGGCATCGGATTGGCGAAAGAGCGGCAGCGCCGGAGCATGTTTGGAGAAGCCCTTTTTGTTGGCGTATCGTGCTTCTTCTTCTTGAATATGCGCCGCATCAGGGAGAAGAACTCTCAATAGGCTTTTGGTCGGTGGCGTACAGTAGACCGGACCGTCAAAGCCCTGCCGGACCAACCGGGGGAGATAGCCTGTGTGGTCGATATGAGCATGGGTCAGAACGATGGAATCCAACTCGGACGCTCGTTTCGGGAGCGGATCCCAGTTGCGGCTACGGAGCTTCTTGCGGCCCTGGAAAAGCCCACAGTCGATCATCGTACTGAAGCGCTTCCACTGCACGAGGTATTTTGATCCGGTAACACAGCGACCGGCGCCGAGAATTGTCAGATCCATGAGGGTCTCCTTTTTTGACACCACTGATCATAGCAATTCGTGGACCTGTGGCGAGAGCCATCTCTCAACAACGGTCATCCCCGATCGCCACAGGCCCACGAATTGCTTTTGGCCCCGATATTGCAACATTGAGTCCTGATACCGTGTAGAATCAAGTGGCTGTTGAAAATGGAGGTAGCATGATTGATGACAAACAACCCAGTGTAGATGCCGTGATCGACCAGGTGGTCGCTGATCAGGATGGCGGTCTCAGCAAAGTCAAGGAGACCCTAGGGAAGGCCCAGAAGGCTCTTGATGGGGCCCGGACTACCATGCAAAGCGCCTATGGCAAGGCAGTTGAGAGGAGTCACGAGGCCTCCGAACGGACTCGGATCCATCTCGAGGACGCCAAGCGCCATCTGGCGGAGGCCAAGGTCAAGATGAACTCCATGGCCACCAAGACTAAGGAACAGGCCGAGGTTCTGTACGAGAAGACCAAGGACCAGTACGAACAACTTGCGGAAAAGAGCCGCGAGCTCTACACCAGGGTTCGTGACAAGGTTGCCGAAATCGACTTCAAGGAAAAGGGCGACCAGGTTCTGGTCTACATTCGAGAAAATCCCGGCAAGGCGGTGTTGATCGCGTTGGCGACAGGATTCCTCGTCGGATACGTGACCAGACCTCGGGACTGAAAGAAGACTAAAAACCAGGAGGGATGATGGACGACCCGTCTCTGACAGATGCATTTGAGTTTGAGGCCGAAGATGTTGAGCGCACGAACGATGAGGCAGTGAAACCGCGGCGATTTGATGCCGACACCATCATGGATACCCTGGTGCCGACGACCGTTGACTGGCGGGGAACGGTAGGCCGTCACCCCATGCTCTCTGTTGTCGGTGTTGGCATCGTCGGGTACCTGGTGGGCCGGTCACGGGGTTCAATGATCATGACCGGAGTGTCGGCGGCGGTTTCGTCGACGATGATGCGCCAGTTGGGAGATGTTTTTGAAGGAGACATCTTCGATTTCTGAGGCGCCTGTCCGGACGGCATCCGAC
>JAOZPW010000182.1 GCA_029932545.1 Thermoanaerobaculales bacterium
CTCCCCCTCTCGCCCTCTCCCTCTCTCCCCCTCTCCCCCTCTCCCCCTCTCCCCCTCTCCCCCTCTCCCTCCCGATGGGTGTCGTACACTACCCCCCGGAGGAAGACACCATGCACTTTCCGAACCTCTCTCGCCTCTTCGTGCTGACCCTGGTTGCCCTGCCCATGCTGGTCGCATGCGGCCCCAGGGAGACCCCGGAGCAACACCTCGCCCGAATCCGCAGGGCCCACGACATCATCCCGACCGGCGCTACCACCGTGGAAGACGCCGAGGGTGTTCCACGTCTTATCGTCGACCTGCGAATCACCAATAAGAGCGCCGAACCTCTGGCTCATCTGACGATCAGGGTGCGGGTCGAGAACATCGAGGGAGCAGAACTCCTCTCAACGCCGGTCACGCTGGACCTTTCAAAGAGTCGACCGGGCGTCGGCGTGCAATTGGCCGCCCTGATCGACGACTTCCGCCTGGGCGAGGAGGATCAGGTGATGGTCGAAATCGAAGATGGACTGACGCCGGAACAACTCCGCGCGTTGCCGGAATTTGCTGATTTACCTCAGTAAATCAGTGGATATCGCAGCCCGGGCAGGTCACCATGCCGAAGCGATGCATCAAGGTCTCGCGCATTTGAGGAAGAACGCGGCTCTCGAAGATATCCAGCGAGGCGGGGGAATGCTTGGCGACGGCCGTTCGGGTCGCCTCGATCAGGCGCAGGCCCTCGCACAGCTTGAGTTCAGGATCATTCGCCAGCGTCTGCATCGCGACATCCAGCATCACGTCAAAGCGGCTCCCGGATTTTTCGAAACTGGACAACATCTGACCCATGACCCCTCCTCACACCCTTCAACCCCAGGAGGCCCACGTGTTATTTCACGAACCGCTGACCTTTCTTGACGAAATCGAAGCAATCGCCCGGTTGGGCGCCGAAAAACTGATACCTCGATTTCGCTCCCTCGAGGCCGACCAGATCAGCGAAAAGGCCCGCAACGATCTGGTTTCCATCGCCGACCACGAGTCCGAAGCGGCCATTCTCGAGGCCATCTCCCACCGGTTCCCGGACCATGCCGTCCTCTCAGAAGAAGCCGGCTGGCATCAGCGGGATCCCTCCCGGCCGACATGGATCGTCGATCCCCTCGACGGAACGACCAACTTCATCCACGGTATCGCTCATTTCGCGGTTTCGATCGGGGTCGCTTATGAAGACCGGATGCTCTTCGGCGTCGTCCTGGATCCCATCAAGAACGACATCTTTCGCGGCACCAAGGGTTACGGCGCGTGGTGGAACGGCCAGAGATGTACAGTCAGTTCCCGAACGGCCCTGCCCGGATGCCTCTTGGCAACCGGATTCCCTTTCAAGGCCCACGACGTACTCGATCGCTACCTCGCAATCTTCCGCGAGGTCTTCTTGCGGTGCAAAGCCATTCGCCGGCCCGGGTCGGCCGCCCTCGACCTGGCCTACACCGCCGCGGGCCTCTATGACGGTTTTTTCGAGTTCCGCCTGGCCCCGTGGGATCTCGCCGGAGGCACTCTTCTGGTTGAGGAAGCCGGCGGCACTGTGACTGCCATTGACGGCGGCCCCGACATCATGGCCGAGGGCAGTGTCGTTTGCGGCCCGGCGGGGGTTGTTGCCGAACTTCTCGAGATCGTCAACCGCATCTCGTGAGATCTCGTGGCCCGGGCGGCGGCGGGCACTGACGATACCGTTCAGTATGGAGATCACGCAGGCTGGAAGCCTGCGCCACAATTGATCGGTCCATTGTGGTGCAGCCATCTTGGCTGCGTTGAGGCTCACTGAACAGTAATGAGGCTATGACCTCACGGTAGAACGGCATCAACTCAAGGAAACTGCCCATCAGTCTTTTGAGACAAGGACTGGTCTATACTCAAAAAGTAGAGACTATTCAAATGAATGAAGAGGAATTCGGTCATTTGGTTCGGCAGTACTCCCGCCTGATTCGTTCGGCGGTGGCACGGGTTGCAGGACCCTCGGCCGCCGGAATCTGCGATGACGTCGAGCAGAGGGTCCTCCTTGCCCTGTGGCAGGCGATGCCGGGTGAGCAAATGCCGGATCATCCCTCCTCTTATATCTATAGAGCGGCAGTTCGTGAAACTGTTCGTGCCGTTCAAGGTCTGAAAGAGACATTCGAATTGGGGCCCGAGGCGGACAAGGCCGATCTCTCAGCCCCTCCGGATGCCCTTTTGCAGGCCAAGGAGTTGGGCCGTGCCATTCGGACGGCCCTGTCGGAGATCGGAACGGACCGCCGACGTGCGGTGACGGCCCATTTGGCAGGTTACGAAGTCAAGGAGATTATGGTGATGTTCGATTGGCCCTATCACAAGGCTCGAAACTTGATCGCCCGTGGCATGGCCGATCTCCGCAGAAAACTGGATGCGCGAGGCTACAGTGACTGAAATCGAACGTATCAGAACGGCCTTCAGGGTGACCGACGCCGATGAGGCCGACGGACACCTGTCGGAACAACAATGGGAAAGCCTGGCGTGCGGAGAACTCGACCACCCAGATCACAGTGCGGCCCTGGACCACATCCTCGGCTGCCGTCAGTGCACCGAGACTCACCAGTCCCTCTTGGTGCTCCGAGAACATGCCCATGACTTCGATCCCGGCGCCCCTGTTCCAGAAATTACACGGAAGTCGTCAAGCCACAGATGGATTTTTACAGGGGTGCTGGCTGCGGCAGCAACCCTCGTCGTCGTCATCCTTCAACCATTGGGGCCCGGCCTGACCAACCCTGGATCACCTCCCCCTTCTGACCCCGCACTCCGATCCTCGCAAAAGGCTCAGACGGCCACGCCGCTGTCCCCAATTGGACCGGTCCCGGCCTCTGCCGTGGTCTTTTCATGGGAACCGTCACCCACCGCGCCGGTCTCCATCGTACAGCTGATCGATGAGAGCGGCGAAGTGATGTGGACCGGTCATGAGACGGAAAAAACCTCCATCGAATGGCCTGGAAACCTGGCCAAACGATCGGGACACTATTACTGGAGAGTACTGTCCGTCGGGGGTGCGACAGGAGGAAAACAGGCATCCGACCTGGTGGCCTTCGAACTCACCGAGAGTCTCCCATGACCTGAAATGCGGCCCAGTGAAATGGGTGAGCGGAGGCACCCCCGAGGGCCAGCTGGTCATCCTGTGCACCGCGGAGAGCTTCAGCCGGACCAATGCCCTGTTTGAGACGATCGTAAAATCCACTCATCAACGATACCGTCGACTGATCCGATACCGGCCACTGACTGACAACCACGGATCGTGCGCCCGCAAATTGGAACGCTCGTGCAAGACCGACAATGCCCTCGCCCGGGACCTCACGACCTCCAGCCGTGCCACAGGCAGATAGCGTGACGACCTCGGCGTCGACGGTCATTTCGTTCATGATCTCGAAGGCCTTGAGAGTCCCGTCATCGCCTGGATCTTCCGCACCCTCCTTGCCCGGCGACAGGAACAACACCGACTCCAACGGGGCCTTCCTGTCGGCAAGAGCGTGAACCGCGAGATGCACGAAGGTCACTCCGGGAGTGACGGATCTGACTGCGGACTCGGTCGCATCGCGCCCTAGAAATACCGTTGCATCGTCTCCGAATATCCGCGCAATGTTCTCCACCTCCAACCGGGAACCCGGAAGCGGCCCCAGGCTGTTGGGTTTTTCAAAGCCGTCCCCAAGTGAAACGAGCGGATCCCCAAAGGCCACGAGCGTAGGTCGAGGCCTGGGAAGGGTCGTTCTCAGACCCTTGAGGCCCGCGACGACACCCGCTGAGGGATTGAATACCAGAGCCTTCCACTGCCCCAGGAAAAGGTCATTTTGGGGATCAATCAGGGCCGCAAAGGGGAGATTCAGCAGGGGACCATCGGGAAGGATGATCACCCGATCGGCCGACTCAATACTCTCCCGACCGGGTTCGACCAGGACCTGAAACAGACGCTCAGCCTGGATCTTGAGAGCCGGTTCCACCACCCCCCCCGACTTCCCTCTGCTGATCAACGCCCTGAAGATCTCAACCTTCAAAGAGAGTTGATCGGAACCCACGGGAAGGACCGACGTCTTGAGTGACGTCTGTCCGGCGTCATCCACCCTGACCGTCATCAGCAGTGAACGGTGCTCTCTGACGATGTAGGACACCATGACCGTGCCGGTATCGAGAACAGTTGAGAGATCGCTGAATCTGGTGGATGGCGCCCTGCTGAGCCTCTTGAACCGCGGGGAGACGACAGCGATCTCCTCGATTAGTACCGCGTGCCGTTCGAGGAGTGTGCCAAGGGTCTCATTGAGTTGCTCGAGCCGGTCGGCCTGTTCCCTCACGCTGACCCGGGCTCGCTGAGCCTCAACCCTCCTGATCCGGCCTTCAATCCGGGTTTTCTCGAACCACAGGTCCGGAGAAACTCCGGGGGCTACCCGATCCTGGTCCATCAGCATCGCGCAGAGCGCGCCCGTCCTCGCCCGTTCCATCAAATCGAAGGCCTCAACTTCTCGCCCCTGGTCCACCAACAGCTCTGCCAGGGCTCTGTAAAGACTGAAAAACGGACCACCGAATTGCGCCCGCTCGTCATCGGAAAGACTCACCCTCGAACGGCAGTCCTCGACGATGCCGATGGCTCGCCGCAAGAATTTCTCAGCCTCGACCAGCCGGCCGGTGTCAAACCGGACCATTCCCAACAGAAAGAGACTCTCCGCAACCTCAGGGTGTCCAGGCGACACTCTCAAACGGATTTCCAGGGCCTCTCGGTGGAGATCGTCGGCATCCTCAAATCGTCCCTGGGCCCGAGCGACCTCCCCCAATTCAAACAGAGTATTGGCCACCCATCCGGACTGGGGCGCCACGTTCTGCTTGAGAGCCAGAGCCTCTTCCAGGGACAGTCTGGCTTCATCGTACAGGCCCAAGCGCCTCAAGGTCGTTCCGAGGTTGCTCAAGCTCGCGGCAAAATCCGTCCCGCCTGGGTCGAGCCGTGCTCGAATTTCCAGGGCCTGCTGGTGAAAGACCCGCGCGGACCGAGAGTCTTCTTCTCTGAGGGCCACATTCCCGAGATTGGTCAGAATCCCCGCCTCTTCAACCCCTCCGGGACGGAAGGCCCGAAAGGCCTCGAGTGCCCGCCGGTAGGACACCCGGGCCTCCTCGAATTGCCCCGTATTCTTGGCCACAAGGCCGAGGTAATTTGCCGCATAACCCATCTGTAGAGGGGGCGACCCAAGGCGCTCGGCTTCGGCAAAATCCTCTCGAAACAGCCGGCGGGCCGTGTCGTAGTCACCCTTCTTGAAAGCGACCAATCCAAGGTTGCCAAGAAAATCGCAGATCATCGGACTGTCTGGCGCCAACTTTCTGGCCATGGCCAGGCCCTGACGATAACTGTCTTCTGCAACGTCCCACTCCGACTGAAAATAGGCGGCGACGCCGGTTACCTTG
Organism: Thermoanaerobaculales bacterium; assembly: GCA_029932545.1. Classification (GTDB taxonomy): domain Bacteria; phylum Acidobacteriota; class Thermoanaerobaculia; order Thermoanaerobaculales; family Sulfomarinibacteraceae; genus DAOWGJ01. The sequence continues at coordinate 5,413 of JAOZPW010000182.1, forward strand.
AGTGCTTCGGCAACTTCCATGCTCTCAGCGCCGGCGTCTCGATAGATCGCCAGCGCCGTCTGTACGTCCGGGCCGCACCTCCTGAGGTCAGTGCGGCTTTTTTGGAGAAGGAGGTGGGCGACCATCGGACCTTCAGTTTTCAGGTCTCGGTGCAGATCCAAGGCTCTCAGAAAGGCCTCGGCCGCCGGGGGAAGACGGCCTGCATCAAGGAGACGGTCTCCAGCGTACTCCCAGAACACCGCCCTCATGAGACCGTCCGGGAGAGCCTGTACCGCCCGTTTCAAACGGTCCTGACCCTCTTGCGGACGATCCCCTCGGAACAGGGCAACCGCCAACTGAAGATCGAACCACGCCGAGGCCTCGATCTTCCCCGCCTCAGGCAGCTGACCGGAAATTGCGTCAAGATCCTCAATTACGGCCTCGGCCTCTCCCTCAGGAAGGCGATCCTCGGCCTGCTGGAGACTCGAAAGCACCCGTGGAGGAAGGACAGGCCGCGTTTCGACCCGCCACACACCGGTCTGAACGACAGTCTGAATCTCGTGCCTGCCCCGCCGAAAGGTCAATTCCACCGGGCCAAACGGCGCTTCCCTCTGTTCGACAAGGGCCAGGTCGAACGGGGCGTCAATCGGCCCATCGAGATCACCTCGCCGCCAACCGACAACGGTATCACCGGCTTCAATGCCCGCTCCGGCGGCGGCATACCCGCTTTTGCAGCACACGACGACCGCGCCGGTCTCAGGTCCTCGAGAAGCGCCACATGCCAACAGCAAGGCAACGACAATCACCGAGGAACACCCGAGAACGCCCGCTCTGAGCAGGGTCGAATCACATCTCATCATCATGACAGTCTCTGATGATCTTACCCCGCGTGACCAATACTGAGCAAATCAAAACCCCTCATCCTCTCTCAATGTGTGAATCGAGTAGCAAAACCAACCTTGGCCGGCATTCCCAACAGGGATCTCGGTGCTGAATTGATAGAGAGAAGGAGGTCAGACAATGCAGAGAAGAAACCGGAGTCCAAGTCTCGTGGTGACGTTCCTGGTGGGCTGTGCGCTCATCTGCGCCCCGGCATTCTCGGGCGAAATCAATGAGGGGGAGGTCAAAGATCCAGAGCAAACGGCCCGGCATTATCAAGCGAATACCACCAGTGGCGTAGTGATTCAGGCGTCGTTTTCCTCCGGCGGTACGGCCGAGCCGTCATGTCAAAAGGGCAAACGGATCCTCGGCACAAGCCCGAATTTCGTCGCACGAGCCTCAATCAAAGCCCTTCTGGATGATTGTCACAGTTGTTGTGCCGAAAACATCATCTTCCATGATGGATTCGAGAACAACTCCACGTCGAACTGGTCAGCCACGACCGGAGGTTGAATCCGTTGTCCAATCAGGCGGACCCATCACGGATATTGAAAGGAGCCAAGAAATGAAAACCACCAAAAAGACCATTCTGATCGCACTCACAATTCTCCTGCTCTGCGGGATTCCAACGATTTCTACGGCAAATGAACTGATTTTCGAAGGTACCCTCAACAACGCCGAAGGACGCCCCGTCGCTGACGGTTCCCATTTCTTTGATTTCACGATCTTCACTGCGCCCGCCGGCGGCACAGCGCTGTGGGCCGAAAGCCATGACAACGTCAACATCGAGCAGGGACACTACTCGATCATCCTTGGCAGCAGGACGGCCCTCGACCTGCCGGCCGGCACCTACTGGGTACAAACCACCGTCGACGGCGAAGTGCTCCAACCCCGAGCCAAGGTGCTGCTCGCCGACGGGGACTGCACGATCACCAATAATCTGATGGTCGACGGCAGAATCGGAGTCGGGGCGGCAACACCGGGATACCCGATCCACATCGACCAGGGCAACGTGGCCTCAGGATTCCGGACATATTACGGTTCCACATGTTCAAATTGTTACGGGGAATTCAAGCAAGCTCAGGCGGACGGCTTGATCATCAACTCCCACACGGGCGGGAGCTTTGCGGAAATTCGATTCCAAAACAACAGCGTCACCCATATGTTTCTGAGATCCAACGGCAACCTGGGCATCGGAACCGACGCCCCGGATACCAAACTGGAGGTCTGGGGTGACGGCCGCTTCGGGGATTGGAACCAACCGGCGACGATAACGGGGGCAAAGCTCCAGATCCACAACTCCAACGGAGTCGGCCGGAGTTTTCTCGTAACCGATTTTGCCTTCCCTTCCAACACGGCGTTTGTCATTGAAGGCGGCGGTGACGTTGGCATTGGAATAGAAAACCCGACCCACTTGCTTGACGTCGGGCAATCGGGCGCCTACTGCAACGGCGGCGCCTGGGTCAACGGCTCCTCACGGTCATTCAAGGAGAACATCACCGATCTTTCCTCTGAGGACGCTCTGGATACACTGGCAGACCTCCACCCGACAAGCTTCAACTACAAGACCGACACCGAGGAAACCTATCTCGGTTTCATCGCAGAAGATGTTCCCGATCTGGTTGCGACCAAGGATCGAAAAGGCTTGGTGGCAATGGACATCGTTGCGGTCTTGACCAAGGTCGTTCAGACACAACAGGAACAGATCCGGGTGCTGGAGGAGTCCATCGAGGCGCTGCAGACCACTCC